>JBMYXB010000028.1:0-22028 GCA_049608005.1 Vicingaceae bacterium | reverse complement strand
CTTGGCAAACAGCACCATCTTCTTTTTGGGCATCAACTAATACAGGATCAATACATCCAGCAACTTTAACAGATAAAGTAGGTATAGGAACAAGTAATCCTACAGAAATGTTAGAGATTAGATCTACCGATTCTGATGTAGAATTAGAAACAAATGATAACACTGAATCATCTTCAATTCATTTAAAACGATCAGAAGGTACTCCTGGTGCACTTTCAACTTTTGATAATAATGGAGAATTTTTTGGGAGTATAGATTTTCAAGGTTATTCGTTAGGTACATACTTATCTGGAGCATCAATTAGAGGTCTTTTAGATGGAACTCCTGCTTCTACATCAGTACCTGGTGCATTGGCGTTTTACACAAGTGATGGAGTAAGTTCTATCCCAACAGAGCGTATGAGAATAGATAAAGAAGGAAATGTAGGTATCGGAACAACTAACCCTATTGCACCATTAACAATAAATTCTGTTTCGGGTACAGATATTCGATTTTCGGGAGGGAGTAATGCTGATATTTCGGCAACAACACAATTTAATATATCTACATCATCAACCCTTATGTTAAATGGTAATAATATTTTTTTAAGAACAAGAGGTAGTGATAGATTGAAGGTTGATAATGCAGGTAGAGTTGGTATAGGAACTTCATCCCCAAGTGCAAGTAGTAAATTTCATGTTAATTCTCAAGCATCAGAATTTATAGTAAATAATAATTCAGGAGGCTCAGGTCTGGTACTTGCAGGCGCATGGTTGAGTTCAACTTTAAACCCTCAAGTAAGATACAATGGAGTATCTTCAGGATTTATTGATATTGGATTAGATGCAAGTGGTAGTTTTGTTGTTGAAGGAAACGACACCCCTCGTTTAACAGTTATGAATGCTGGTAATGTTGGTATAGGAACTTCAACACCTACTAGTAAACTACAAGTAAACGGAAATATTGGTTTAGGAAATGGAGCAACAGCTAATAATAAAGCAGTAGTTGTTTATTTAACGAATAACTCTGGTAGTTCAATTAATTCAGGAGCTATTGTGGTAGCAAGTGATGCGTATGGGTTTGATCTTGCTAGTGCAGCAAATCAAACCTCTGTAATTGGAGTTTTAACAGAGGATTGTGCTGATGGAGCCGTTTGTGCAATTGCCATTGCTGGTATTGTTACTGTAAACACAGATGATCAAATCCCTATAGCTGCTGGGCAACATTGTGTTACTTCTGCGTTTGGTGGATTAGCAGAGTCAACAAGTGCTCCAAATAGTGGAGCTTCAATTGGTGTGTTTTTAACAACTAATATAGGAAACACTAATCAAGTACTTTTAAGATAGCTTGGTGGACGTTAGAGATTGATGATTAGAGATTGAAGGGATTAGAAATTAGAGATTAAAAATTAGCAACAAGCCACAGCCGTTAGGCTTCTCCCTTTGAGGGGAGAAATTTTGTCAGAATTTACCCTGAGCGGAGCCGAAGGGTTGCTTCGGTAACAAAATAAAGGGGTGTTGGAGGGATTGGAAATTGAAGATTAGAAATTGATGATATTGCTTTGAATGACAAAAAAGTAAAGAATAAAAAAGCAGGTTAAAAACCTGATTAGTGAAATAATTTAAAAGAAAAAATAGTAGCCTTTAATTTGTGCATTAGTGGCAAAAGAAGATTGATGATTAAAGATTAAAATTGAAAGTAAACAAAAGATAAAAGTACGTTATTGCGATAAGCGTAATGACGAACAATATAAAACTCGTCCGCCCGCTATAAGCGGCATGTAAAAGCGGTCGGACGAGTGGTTAAATAAATAAAAACAAAAACCATGAAAAAAATAATAGCCAATATAGTTTTAGCATTCCTGTTATTATCAGGGGGCGGAACTTTTGCTCAAATAAATTTAGACCAGCAAGTAATAGGAACTACTGGTGGGTTTTCAACAGGCAGCTCAATGACATTGTCTGCTACAGTTGGGGAAGCTGTTGTTCAATCTTTATTTTCGGTTAACACTATTCTTACCCAAGGATTTCAGCAACCTTTAAGCACAACAGTAGTTAACCCAACAGACTCTACCATAACAGCAGAGGTAATAAATGCAACTTGTACCAATGGAGGTTCAATATTTATAGATACAGTAGCAAATTGTCCTAAAAATAGTAATGGAAGTTATTCTGTATTAATTACATCAACAAATAATACAACGCCATTAAATGCCGATTCTTTAGCGGTTGGTACTTACAGGGTAGTGGTTACAGGTAATGGATGTTCATCTACAACAACAATAACCATAGAGTTAGATGATTTAGTAAATTGTGAGCTTAAATTTTATTCGGGAATTACACCTAATGGAGACGGTAAAAACGATGTTTGGAAAATTGATAACATCAGTTTATTTCCTAACAATAAAGTTCATATCTTTAACCGTTGGGGAGCAGAAGTTTGGAGTGGCGAAGGATATGATAATAGCAACGTAGTTTGGAAAGGATTAGATAACAATGGTGATGAAATGCCTGATGCAACGTATTTTTATGTAGTAACAATTAATGACGAATTGCATAAAGGATGGGTAGAAATAACCCGATAGTATATGGTTGTTAACCTTTTAAAAAACCAGAAAGAACTAAAAATGAAAAATAAAATACTAATAATAATGTTGTGCCTTTTTGGGCTTCAAGGATTTGCCCAACAAGATCCGCAATATAGTTTATACATGTTTAATCCCATGTCGGTAAACCCAGGTTACGCAGGTAGTAGAGAGGTTTTAAGTGGAGTATTAATACACCGTAGCCAATGGGTAGGGTTAGATGGAGCACCCGAAACCCAAGTGTTATCGGTAAACTCGCCTCTTAAAAATAAAAAAATGGGTTTAGGGCTTCAAATAATTAATGATAAAATTGGGGCACATACTACTCAAACATTTAAAGCAACGTATGCTTATCGATTAAAATTAGGAAAGGGTAAATTAGCTTTTGGCTTATCTGGAGGAATTATGCGTTATAATTACGATTGGGCAAAAGTAGATTATAAAGACAATGATGATGCGGTGCCAGAATTATCGCCCGAAAGTTTTACTTTACCTACGGTAGATTTTGGTATTTATTACAATACAAACACCATGTATATTGGTTTTGGTGCAGAGCATCTTAACCAAGCAAGTTATGGGTTTGAACAAGAAAATAATGTTTCTACAGGATTAAATGGAGGAACAAATAATAACACGGCACAACAATATATTAATTATACTGGTACTATTGGTAAAGCATTTGTGGTAAATACCAACTTGGTGTTTAAAGCCTCTGTATTATTTAGATTGGTAGAAAAAACAACAAGTGCTGATGTAAATGCAGGAATATTAATAAAAAATAAGATTTATTTTGGAGCTTCAGTAAGGCCAACAGCTATTGTTGGACTAACAGAAATAAACCTTACCAAATATTTGCGTATGGGTATTGCTTATGATTTTGAAAGAAGTGATGTTGCTTCATCAACCTCAGGATCTTTTGAAATATTTTTAGGATACGACCTTAAATTGTTTAAATCAAAAGTAACTTCACCTAGATATTTTTAATAAAAGATGATAAAAAATACACAACTAAAAATAGGCTTTTTACTTATTGTTTTTTTAAGTGCAGTTAACTTGTCTTTTGGTCAATTAAAAAAAGCAAACAAACACTTTTTGCAAGAAGAATATTTTGCTGCAGTAACCTCCTACAAAAAAGTATTAAAAAAGGACAGTGAAAATAAAGAGGCTACACAAAATTTAGCTTTTTCGTATAAAAAATTAAAAGATTACAACAATGCAGAATTGTATTATGAAAAAGCTACTAAAATAAACCCTAGCGAATCGGCTAATTTTTTATATTACGGACAAGCGTTAAAAAACAATAATAAATTAAGAGAAGCTAAAATTCAATTTCAAAAATTTGTAGCAAAAAACCCAACCAGTTTAATTGGTAAATTAATGGTTCAATCGTGCGGAGATATAGCATCTTGGGAATTTGAAGAAAAAGCTTACGAAGTAGAAAATGTGCCAAATATAAATACAAAAGGTGCCGATTTTTGCCCTTTAGTTTATGAGGATGGTATTGTGTTTGTTTCTGAAAGAGGGGTTGATTTAGTAAATGGTAATGTTAACGGAATGTCTAACAAACCTTATTTATCTATTTATTATGCTAAAAAAGAGAAAGAATATAAAAAGGCGAAACATTTTTCTAACCACATTAATTCACTTTACCATGATGGGCCTTTATCAATTTCTACAGATAAAAAAGTAATTTATTTTTGTAGGGTGAGTAAAAAAGAGCAAGGAAAAAATTATACCAATTACCTTAAAATTTATACAGCAACTTTAGAGGGGAAAAAATGGAAAAACATAACTCCTTTTGAATACAATGGAGCTGATTACTCGGTAGCACACCCCTGGATATCAGAAAACGGTAAACAACTATTTTTTGCTTCCGATATGCCAGGAGGTTTTGGAGGAATGGATATTTATGTATGCAAAAAAACTGCCGAAGGATGGGGCATGCCAATTAATCTTGGTAAACATGTAAACACTTCCGAAAGCGAAGTGTTTCCTTATTTTAGAAAAGGTAAATTATATTTTTCTTCAGAAGGGCATTCGGGTTACGGAGGGCTAGATGTTTTTGTTACTGAACAAAAAGATAATTGGCAACGTGTAGAAAACCTTAAATCGCCCTTAAACTCGTCTAAAGATGATTTTGGAATTTTTTATACAGATGATGAAAATGGCTATTTTTCTTCTGATAGAGAAGGTGGCGTTGGTGGTGATGATATTTATAGCTTTGCTTGGCACACCTTAATTCCTCAAACACAAGTTACAGGATTGTTAGAGTATAACAAATTACCAGCAAGTGGAACAAATATTAATTTGTTAGACGAAGATGATAATATTTTACAAACAATAACCACTGATGAGGAGGGTAAATTTAAGTTTGAAAAGTTAGATCAAGATAGAAATTATATTTTAGCAATAGATTCTGAAGATGACAGCTATTTAGATGGGTTAAAAATGTTTTTAACCAACTCTAACGGAGGTAAAGTTACTGAAGCCAAACGTTTTGCTAAAGATAAATTTGCTTTTCAAGCATTGCCATACGGTTTTTATGATGATATGGAACTGTTAAACGAAGAGGATGAAGATGTGTTATTAACCGTAGATATAAATGGGCAAGTATATCAAAAACTACCAGGAGATTTTTCTAGCGAAATAGAAGTTTGGATAGTAGATGATGAAGGAATGATTATTGGAAAAAGAATTACCGATAAAGAGGGTAAATTTAGGTTTGAAAAATTATCGCCAGATGATAAATACCTATTTATGTTGGCAGAAGAAGACTCCACTTTAAATGTAGTTATTTTAGATGAAAAAGGTAAAATAATAGATGCTGCTAAAAGGTTAATAGATGGTAAGTATTTGTTTAATAGACTAAGTGCCGATCAAAACATTATAACACTAATTAACGAAGTAGATGATGAAATAAAAATTTCTGAAACAGAGGTTTTTACAGCTTACAAAGTATTGTATGAATTTGCATCAGCTGAACTGAGTAAAGAAGCGGAACTAGAGTTAGACAAACTGGTTTTAATTTTACAAAAAAATAAGCATGTTGGTGTAGAATTAAGTTCGCATACAGACGCTAAAGGCTCAATACCTAGAAACATGAATTTATCCAGAAGAAGAGCTGATGCTGCAGCCAATTATCTTGTTTCTAAAGGCATTAGCCTAAGTAAAATTACTGCTAAAGGGTTTGGGGAAGCTATGCCAGTTGCACCAAATCAAATTAATGGCTTAGACAATCCTAAAGGTAGAGCAAAAAACAGACGTACAGAAATTAAAGTTGTTCAATTAAACTAAACTTTTGAAAAAAGCAATATCACTTCTTCTACTTGTTCTTATTTCAAGTTCTTACTTTGCTCAACAAAGCAGTATTAAATTTGGGCATTTAGGACTTAAAGAAGGGCTTTCGCAAAGTGATGTTGTAAGCGTCCAACAAACTAAAAATGGATTGCTTTGGTTTGGTACTCAGGATGGTTTAAACTCTTTTAATGGTTATGAGTTTACAATTTACTCACATGATTTACTTAACCCTAAATCAATATCTAATAGCTACGTTCATACTATTTTAGAAGAAAACGATAGCTTACTATGGGTAGGTACAGAAAATGGACTTAATTTATTAAATACCGCTACCCAACAGTTTACCAACGTTTTTAGTACCGAAACTTACAAAAAGCTTAAAGTTAATGTTTGGTCACTGGCTAAAGATTCTATCGGAAATTTACTAATAGGTACTGATAGAGCTCTTTACAAACTAAACCCAAAAACCTTTAACATAAAAAAAATTGATCTTAGAATTAAAGATGAAAGAGAAAATATTAACATTAGAAAAATATTAATAAGCAATCAAAATCAAGTATTTATAGCAACAGAAGGTAAAGGGTTGATACTTTATAATCCAGAAACCGAATTAATTGACTTTTTAAATAGAAGTAATACCTTACTAAAAAGTGATGTTATTTGGGACATTCATCAAGATTCTGATGGAAGAATTGCGATTGCAACAGATTTAGGAGTTAATTTTTATTACCCTAAAAAAAACAGAATAGAATCTATTAAAATATTAGATGCAACAATCGGCAAAAGCAGTGTTAAAACAATTTTTGAAGATAAATCTGGTATTGTTTGGATAGGAACTGATAATAATGGATTATTCAGACTAAAATCCCTCTCTAATATAGATCATTATAAATATGATGCCAATAAAAGCAATAGCTTAAATAGCAACAACATAAACACCATTTTTGAAGATGAATTTGGAATTATTTGGATAGGCACCCAAACAGGTTTAAATAAATTTGATAGACAAAAGCAATATTTTAAACACTATCCGCATTGGGCTAATAATCCAAAATCTATTAACAGTAATATGGTTTGGTCTTTATTTAAGGATGAAAATGAAGATATTATGTATGTTGGTACAGACAAAGGGTTAAATGTATTTAATCAGGCAACAGGTAAAGCTCAAGTTATTTTACCAAATTTTACATTTACAGAGAAGAAAAAAAACAAAAGAATTTATAGTATATATAAAAATACTAGCGATGCTGTTTATGTTGGTACTGATGGTGGAGTGTTTCTTTTAGAGAATGAAAAGTTAAAACACATTAAAGATAATACTTTAAGCCAAAATACAGCTCGTACTTATTGTATTACAGAAGATAACAAGGGGCAAATGTGGTTTGGTACTAAACAAGGTTTAGTAGTTTTAAGAAACAACAATAAAGGGTTTAAAACTTATACCACAAAGCAAGGCTTACCTAGTAATGTAATTAGGGCAATACATTGTGATACGAATGGCGTTATGTGGCTGGGCACAAGTGATGGAGGGTTGTGTAAAATTATAGAAACTAAAGATAGTTTAATCATTAAATCATATCAAAACGATCAAGATAAACTAAATTCAATAAGTAATAATACGGTCTTATCTATTCACCAAAATAATAATGATTATTTATGGTTAGGTACTTTTGGTGGTGGGTTAAATAAGTTTAATATTAAAGAAGAAAAGTTTACTGCCTTTACCGAAAAGGATGACTTATCTAACAATGTTATTTACGGAATTTTATCTGATAAAAAAGATAATATATGGCTTAGCACTAACAAGGGGCTTTCGTTTTTTAATCCAAAAACTAACGTGGTTAAAACTTATGACGAATCTGATGGCTTGCAGAGTAATGAGTTTAATAATGGGGCATATTTTAAAAGTAAATATGGCGAAATGTTTTTTGGCGGAATAAACGGATTTAATTCTTTTTTTTCTGAAGATATTACAATTAACAGGCACCAAGCAAAGCCTTTAATTACTCAATTTTATTTGTTTAATAAACCTGTTAAAATAGGAGATAACGAAATTTTAAAAAGACACATTTCTAAAGTTGGAAAAATTGTTTTAGAATATAGAGAAAACGTTATTTCTTTTGAGTTTGCATCAATACATTACTCTTACCCCCTTAAAAATAAATACAAATATAAGTTAGAAAATTTTGATGAAGAATGGGTTGATGTAGATAACATTAGAAGAGCAAACTATACCAATTTGGATCCAGGAAAATACACATTTAAAGTGGTGGTATCTAATAGTGATGGGGTTTGGAGTGATGAAATAGCTCAGGTAAAAGTATTGGTAAAACCTCCTTTTTGGCGTACAATATGGTTTATTATTATTGTTTATATTTTACTACCTCTTTTATTGGTTTATGGAATAATTAAATATAGAATTAATCAGGTAAAGGTTCAAAAAGTTTTATTAGAAAACATTGTTCAAGAAAGAACAAAAGAGGTAATTCAGCAAAAAGAATTATTAGAGGTAGAAAAAGAAAAAACAGAAAAACTACTACATAATATTTTGCCTTCTGAAACAGCCGAAGAATTAAAATCTAAAGGTAAAGCTACTGCCAGAAAATATAGAATGACATCTATAATGTTTACCGATTTTAAAAGCTTTACTCAAATTGCTGAAGAAATAAAACCAGAAGAATTAGTTGCCGAGTTGGATAAGTACTTTAGGGAGTTTGATTCCATTATTGAAAAATATGATGTAGAAAAAATTAAAACGATTGGCGATGCCTATATGTGTGCAGGTGGTATTCCGATAAGAAATAAAAGTAATCCTATAGACATTGTTCTTGCAGGTTTAGAAATACAACGCTTTGTAAATTCTTATAATAAAAAGCGTGCAGAAAGTGGCAATAAAGGCTGGGGTTTAAGAATTGGAATACACACAGGAGCTGTTGTTGCGGGCGTTATTGGTAGTAAACGTTTTGCTTATGATATTTGGGGTGATAGTGTAAACATTGCCAGTAGAATTGAAGCTGCCAGCACAGTAGGTAAAGTAAATGTGTCTGGGGTTACTTATGAGCTGGTAAAAGAGTTTTTTACTTGCGAATACAGAGGTGAAATAAAAGCGAAAAACAAAGGTAAAATTGATATGTACTTTGTGCATGGTATTAAACCAGAGTTATCATTAAATGGAAAAGGAATTATACCAAACGAACTTTTTCAAAAATATATTGATCTGCATATTTATAGCAGCATTCATTACATAAAAGCCGAACGCTATATTTTAACTAGGTTAAAAAAGGAGCTTTCAGAAAACTTATACTATCATGATATACGCCATACCAAAGATGTTTGTGCAGCTGTAGAAAGATTAGCACTAATGGAAGGTATTGAAGGGGATGATATTTTCTTATTAAAAACTGCAGCACTTTACCATGATGCAGGTTTTGTACATCAATATTCCAATAATGAAGAGTTAGGTGCAGCTTTAGCTCAAGAAGTATTGCCAAGATTTGGTTATACACAAGAGCAGATAGAAAAAATTGGAAGATTAATTAGAGCAACCAAAGTTCCACAAGAACCTAAAACCCATTTACAACAAATTATTTGCGATGCAGATTTAGATTATTTAGGAGGAGATGAATTTCATATAATTGCAGATAAGTTAAAAAGAGAGTTAATGGAAAGAAATATGGTTAAATCTGATAAGCAATGGGATGAATTACAAATAGGATTTTTAGAATCGCACACTTATTTTACAAAAACAGCCATTAACCTGAGGAGAGAGAATAAACTGTTACGTTTAGAAGAGATTAAGGAAAGATTAAAAAATTACTAATAATATTATTGATTAAAATTTTTATGTTGAACTTAGGTTAAAAGCTCCAATTGTGTAAATTTAATTCAGACAAGCAATTGGTAAGTAAATCAATACTACCTCTAATGTCTTCTTTATGAGCCATTTCTATAGATTGGTGTATGTGCCTGGTAGGAATAGAAATTGCTCCTGCAATAGAGCCACCAGGAGTCATTCGTTGTATTCCTGAAGTATCTGTTCCTCCTGCTGTTAAAATTTCTTTTTGGCTTTTTATGTTGTATTTATTGGCAGTGTTTTCCATAAACTTTACCATACGATAGTCGCAAATAGTTTGGCTATCCATAATTTTTATGGCTGTACCTTCTCCTAATTGGGTAACCATTTCTTCAGGTTTAGCACCAGGCACATCAAAAGCAATGGTGGTATCTAAACCAAATCCAAAATCAGGATTAACCTCTAAAGCAGCAACATTAGCACCTCTAATTCCAACCTCTTCTTGTACGGTAAACACACCATAAACATCATAAGGCACTTCTTTTCCTTTTAAAGCTCTTAACGATTCTATTAATATGAAAACTGCCAGTCTGTTATCTAACGATTTACAGTTTACACAATCACCCATTTCTATTAAGCCTCTATCTCTAGTAATAGGATCACCAACCTTAACTAACTTTTCTACAGCCTCTTTTTTCATTCCTAAATCAATAAAATAATCTGTTGATTTAGGCATTTTAGCTCTTTCTTCTGGGCTCATTACGTGTATAGGCTTAGACCCCATTACACCAATAACATCTTCTTTTCCATGTATAATTACTCGCTGTGCTGTATGTGTTTTAGGGTCAAAACCTCCTAAAGTATGAAACCTTATAAAGCCATTATCATCAATGTGTGTAACAATAAAACCTATTTCATCCATGTGGGCACCAACCATTACTCGTTTTTGTTCTAGTCCTTTTTTAATGGCATATACATTACCCATGTTATCAACTCTAACATCATCAACTAAAGGAGTAATTTCTCTAATTACTATTTCTCTAACTCTTTGTTCGTGTCCAGGAGCACCTGCTACTTCTGCAATTTCTCTTAATAAATTTACGTCTATTGGCATGTTTTTATTGTTTTAATGTATAAATGTTTGAAAGGGTGTAAATGATAAAGTAAATAATATTTAACCAAGCATTCTCTTACTTTTTTACTCTATATAGCTTAGTTTCATCATGTTTGATTGTCCTTTTTCGGCAATTGGCATACTTGCAATGTTTATGATTAAATCGTTTTGCACTAATTTTTTTTCTTTTTTTAAGATGTGTTTAATGTCTGCAATAGTATGATCTGTACTAACAAATTTGTTATATAAGAAAACTTCAACCCCCCAAACAAGGCTAAGCATATTTAAAATTTCTTCGTTTCCTGTAAACACATAAATTCCAGCTTTAGGTCTAAAACTAGCAATTTTAAATGCCGTGTAACCAGAAAAAGTCATAGTAACAATACCTTTAGCAAGTACCCGCTGTGCTAACCTACATGAGTTAAAACAAATGGAATTAGTAATGTATCTGTCTAAAATATTTTCATCTGGCGGATATTCATAATGGTAAATTCTATTGTCAGTTTCTACGTCATTAATAATTTTATCCATGGCATCAATTACCTCTACCGGAAAATTTCCTACCGAAGTTTCTCCACTAAGCATAACAGCATCCGCACCATCTAAAACAGCATTAGCAACATCGTTTACCTCTGCTCTTGATGGGGTAATGTTATCCATCATACTTTCCATCATTTGGGTAGCAATAATAACTGGTTTAGATGCTCTAATCGATTTTTTTACTATCATTTTTTGAACCAAAGGAACTTCTTGAAAAGGAATTTCAACACCTAAATCACCACGAGCAACCATAATAGCATCTGTTGCAGCAACAATTTCATCTATATCTTTTATTGCTTCTGGCTTTTCTACTTTGGCAATTACTTTAGCATTACTATTGGCATTGCTAATAAGTTGTTTTAAAGTAAGTATATCTTGTGCATTGCGTACAAAAGATAAACCTATCCAAGCAACATTCATTTTTAGTGCAAATTCTAAATCCACTAAATCTTTTTGGGTTAAACAGGGTAAAGAAATTTTGGTGTTAGGTAAATTTACTCCTTTATTAGATTTTAACACCCCCCCATGCCTAACAATGGCAATAACTTCATCAATGTTGTTGGTGCTTTTAATTTCTAATTTTAATTTACCATCATCTAACAAAATAAATTCGCCAGGCGATACATCTTGCGGAAAATTTTGATAACTAATATAAATTTTATAGGCATCACCAACACATTCTTCAGAAGAAATAATTATTTCATCTCCATTTTTAATATCAACACCATTATCTTTTATTTTTCCAACTCTAATTTTAGGCCCCTGTAAATCTGCTAAAATAGCAGTAAATAATCCTTGCTCTTGATTTATTTCTCTGATATTATCAATTACTTTTTTATGGGCTTCATGTGTTCCGTGAGAAAAATTAATTCTGCAAACATTAACTCCAGTGTTAATGATTTTACTCAGCATTTCTTTAGTTTCGGTAGCAGGACCTATGGTAGCGACTATTTTTGTTTTTCTGTTCATTAAAATAATAAGTTTTGTTTTGATTTGAGGCTATTTGGATTAATTTCAAAAGTGGTTAATATTAATGCTAAAGCGTTTAATTTAGTAATAATATTTGTAGTTAAATTGTTGCTAACATTGCCTTTTAGCATTAAAAAAAAATCTACCGATTTTTGTTCAGGTATAAGAAACCCTGTATTACTTCTGTTAGATATTAAATAATATTCTAAATAATTTACTTCATCAATACACTCATAAAACGAGTAAGTACTGGTTTCATTTTTTTTGTTAATTTCAAAATCTGAAGATCTAAATAAATCAATTGATAAAGATTTATTTATTTCCCAGCATAAACGGTAATCTTTAGTATGACAGCTAATTCCTATTAAGGAAAAATCATAATCTTCTTCTAACGTTAATACCATTTTCGACATATCAACGTAAAGGTAAAAAAGAAAATACTTACTTATTCTTTTTTTAAGAATTAATAGCTGATTGGCTTGAAAAAAACGATGAACAAAGATCTAATGTAAGTACCTTAAACTTGTTTAAGCTTGGCAATAATATCATTATTTCCGTAACCAATTAACTTGTTGCCAGCAACTAGTGCCGGAAACATCATTATAGCAAATGGTAAAGAGTATTCTTCTTCATCAACATTGGTAGCTTGTACATTTATTTTTTCAGATTTAATGTAATGCATAAGCTCATTACAAGCCTTACACTTGCTACTAATATATATTCGGTATCGATTTTTTTCTAACATTATTTTAGTTGATCTATAGCCCGAATTAAAAATTGATTACGCTCTAAATGTAAAAGGTGTTGCTCTTTTAATTCGTTTAAAACAGTGGTTACGGTTTGCCTAGAAGTGGCAGTTAAATTTGCCATATCCATGTGAGTTAAATTATGTTTTACCAATATTTCTTTCCCTATTTCTTTTCCTTTTTCTCTCCCTAAATCAACAATAAAGTCAATAATTCTTGTTCTAGCATCTTTAAAAACTAAAGATTCAAACCGTCTTTCAATTTTTTCTAATCTAAAACCAATTAATTTGGTAACCTTAATGCCTATCATTGGATTTTTCTCAATCATAGTTTCCATTTCTTTCATTCCTAAAGAACAAACAACAATGTTATTGTCTAAAGCAATGGCAAAATCTTTTCTTTTCTCTTGCCCAACTAAACTTAATTCGCCAAATATTTCGCCAGGATTTAAGATGGCTTTAATAATTTCTTTACCACTATCAGAATAACTACCAATTTTTACACGCCCTCTTTTAAGGAAAAAGATAGATGAGGATGGATCTTCTGGAAAATAGATGTAATCATTTTTCCGCATTTTATTGTGCTTTACCTTAGTACTCATTTTTATTTTTTCAATAGCCGATAAGGTTTTAAAAAGATTGAAATTTTCTAAGTGCCAAAGTTTCGTTTCTGTTGCCATAATTATTCTTGTAGGTTTATGCTAAGATAATCAATCAGGGCAAATTAACGCAAGTATTGTTTTTAAAAATGTCTTATCTCTGACGTTGTCTTTTATTTTTGTTTGAAGAGGGTTTTCTTCTTCCAGGAAGTAGCTTGTTTAGCAGTTCTTTACGGTTAGAGTTGGTTAAAACATCTCTAATCCATTTTTGATTTTCTTTTTTATACCAGAAGAAAAAACGGTTTTGATCTTGTTTTTCTTTTGCAGATTTGGGTGTAAAAACAGGCTTTAAAGTATAAGGGTGGTAACCTGAATAGTAAATAATTGTAGCTACAGTCATAGGAGTTGGCGTAAAATCATTCACTTGCTCTAATTGAAAACCCATATCTTTTGTTTCTGCGGCTAAATTTGCCATATCTTCTAATTTACATGCAGGGTGGCTAGAAATAAAGTATGGTATCAATTTTTGGTTGAGGTTAAATTTTTTATTGGCTTTATCAAACGCTTTTTTAAAAAGATGAAAGTTTTTAAAAGATGGTTTTCTCATTACCTTTAAAACATCTTCTGAGGTATGTTCTGGGGCAACTTTTAATCTTCCAGATACATGGTGTTGTACCACCTGATCGGTATATTCTTCTAAATCTTTAGGGTCTGCTTTTTTATTAAATTCTGGCACTAGCATATCATAACGAATACCACTACCAATAAATGCTTTTTTTACATTTGGATGAGCACTTGCTGCTTTGTAAATTTCTGTTAACGGTTTATGGGTAGTATCTAAATTATGGCATATTGTTGGCGATATACAAGAGGGGCTTACGCATTTATCACAAATAGATTGCACCTTGCCTTTCATTTTATACATGTTTGCCGAAGGCCCTCCTAAATCACTGATATAGCCTTTAAAATCATCCATATTAGCCACTTTATCTACTTCTTTTAAGATCGATTTTTCAGATCTACTGGCAATAAATTTTCCTTGATGGGCAGAAATAGTACAAAAACTGCAACCTCCAAAACAGCCTCTGTGCATGTTAATAGAAAACTTAATCATTTCAAAAGCTGGTATTGCACCACGCTTTTTATATTTTGGATGAGGCAACCTAGTGAAGGGCAAATCAAAAGAAGAATCAATCTCTTTCTCTGTCATCGTTTGATATGGAGGATTGATAATTAAGGTTTTATTTCCAATTTCTTGAAACAAACGATCGGCATTTAGTTTGTTTGATTCTTGCTCTATGTGCTTAAAATTACCAGCAAAAGTTTTTTTATCTTTTAAACAGTCTTTATGAGAAGCTAAGTGTTTGTCTTTCCAGTTTTTGTTTTTAGGAACGGGTAATATATTATCTTGTAAAAAAGCGGTTTGTTTAATTGTTTTTAGGGAGTTAAAAGGCAATCCTTTTTCTAACAGGGTAATAATTTCTCTTAAAGGTTGCTCACCCATGCCATAAATCAATAAATCAGCTTTAGAGCTTTCTAAAATACTGGTTTTTAATTGATTCGACCAGTAATCGTAATGTGTAACACGCCTTAACGAAGCTTCAATACCTCCAATTACCACAGGAACATCTGGAAACAAATCTTTAAGAATATTGGAGTAAACAACTGTAGCATAATCAGGCCTAAAACCTGCTTTTCCACCAGGAGTGTAGGCATCATCCGACCTTAATCGTTTGTTAGCAGTATAGTGATTAATCATCGGATCCATACAGCCAGCAGTAACGCCAAAAAACAACCTAGGAGTACCAAGTTTTTTAAAATCTCTTAAATCATCTTTCCAATTGGGTTGAGGTACAATGGCAATTCTTAAGCCCATACTTTCTATAATCCTCCCTACTACTGCACTACCAAATGCAGGATGATCTACATAGGCATCTCCACTAAAAAGAATTACATCCAAGTCATCCCAACCTTTTTGTTCTACCTCTTTTTTTGTGGTTGGCAGCCAATCTGTTATTTTGTGTGTAATCTTCTCCATTAATTACAAAAGTACACAAAGATAAATAGGGGATATACTAAGCTACTACTTCATTATAAACGAGAGGTTTGATGATGATTATTATAGTTTTAATCGCAAATACACTAATTAAGGTTTTTTTATTTAAAAAAATAGATATTTCTATAAAGTAAACTGTCAATCTGCTAATTAAAAAATTATATTGATTTATTGAAAGTTAAACCAATTTTTGTTTAGCGTTTAAAGCATTATATTAAGCACTTATAGGCTTAAAACTATAATTAATCTATTAAAATGAAGTGAAATTAAAGGTGTTAAATTTATAATGTATCTTTGTAAATTGCTTACATTATAAAATAATTCTGATGTCTAAAAAAGAAGAAACAACAACAGCTGTAAATAATGACCCAAAAATAGATGCGATAAAGCAACTTATATTTGGTGAAAACATGACCGAATATGACCAACGATTTGATGAGACATTAAAATCGTTAGAAGAAGCTAAAGCTGAAATTGAAGAGAAAAGAAAAGAGATGGATACTAAAATCCAAGATACTCTTAATGCAATGAATACAGAATTCGAAAAAAAGATGAATGCAATGGAAACATTGTTTTTAAATCATGTTGAAAGATTAGACAACAAAAAAACAGATCGAAAAGCACTCGGAAAAATGCTTCAAAATATTTCTGAAAAACTACAAGCCTAAACCACTTCTTATAATTAGTTGTAATGAGTGAGAGCAAAAAGTTAGAGGAACTAAAAAAGTTACTTCTTGATGAAGATAGAGCATCTCATCAAGAGGTAGTTGTAAAATTAGAAGAACTCACTCAACTAATTAATACTAGAAAACAATTAGAGGCAAAGGTTAACCCTATAATAGACTCTAAAATAGATTTATTTCAAGAATCTATACCAGAAAAATTAGGCCCTTCTATTACTAAAGCTTTAAAAACACAGATTGCTCAAGCTCAGGATGATATTGTTGAAGTTTTAGCACCTATCATTGGAAAGATGATTAAAAAATTTGTTGTTTTAGAAATGCAAATTCTTTCTGAAAAGATAGATGTACAATTAAAAAAAACGTTTTCCATTAAAGGCTGGGTAAAACGAATAAAATCGTGGTTTGGAGGGATTAAAGAAAGTGATCTAATAATAAGAGAGTTATCACCTCCACAATTAGAAGAAATATTTGTTATTGAAAAAGGATCAGGGCTTTTAAAAGGCAGTTATTCTAAGCATGAAACTATTGATAAAGATATGATTTCGGGAATGTTAACCGCAATAAAATCATTTGTAGAAGATGCATTTACTAAAGGGTCTGAAGAACTAGAAATGATTGAGTATGAATCGTATAAAATACAGATTTACAATTACAATACTTTTTTTATTGCAATAGTTGTTTCTGGAGTGTTAACTGCAGAATTCAAATCAAAATTGCAGGATACAGTACTTAACTTTTTACAAACTTTTATACTTAACAAAAAACAGGTGAAAAACAATAAACACCAAAGTTTTGTAAATAGAAAATTAGGCGAACATTTTGAAAGATTTGAAGCTTAAGTGTTATCTAAAACAGTGCTAATTACCAATTTAATTTTTTCGGGAGTATAAGGTTTAGAAATAACCTCGGTAAATCCTAGCTTTAAGTATTTCGCATTATTGTTGTTAAGCAAGCTTGCAGTTGCAGCTACTATAGGGGTTAATTTATTTGTTTTTTTAAATAAATTTTTAGCATTAATAACATCAATGCCAGTTTTTTCTGGCATGTTTATATCTAAGATTACAATATCAAAACGTTTATTTTTTAAATGTTGGAGTGCCTCATTTCCATCCTTAGCTAAAGTAATTTTAGCACCTGTTTTAGCTAGTGTGTAGTCAACAAAAATCCTTGTTAATTCATCATCATCAGCTAATAGAATTTCAAGATTAGTAAAATCAAAAACCTTAGTGTTTGGCGGGGTAATTTTTTTAATGGGGGTTTCTTTTTTTACTTTTTTAAAAGGTATGTCAAAAGAAAATGTACTTCCTTTTCCTAGTTCGCTTTCTACTTTTATTGTTCCTTTCATAGATTCAACAAGATGTTTAACTATTGATAGTCCTAAACCTGCACCACTATGAAGCCTGTTATCATTTAATTCTGCTTGTTCGTAATCTAAAAATATTTTCTCAATGGTGCTTGTTGTCATTCCTCTTCCAGTATCTTTTATACTAAAGTTAATGCTTATAAAATCGGCTGTTTCTTGGGTTGTTTGTGCTGCAATCAAAATCTTGCCTTTTTTAGTAAACTTTATGGCGTTAGATATTAGGTTGGATATAATTTGTGACAACCTCACAGAATCACCAAGAACATAATCGGGAAGTGTTTTTGATAAGTTAGCTACTAACTTAACGTTGTTGTGCTGAATTTGAACAATATAACTTTTAATAGAAGTGGTTAGAATTTCGGCTAAAGAAATCGGTTCCGACATTAATTCGAGTCTTCCAGACTCTATGCGAGAGAGGTTTAATAAATTATTAACGATAATACTTAAATTTTCTCCAGCTTCATTTAAGTAATTAATATTTTGTTTGATATTTATATCTTTGGCTTCTGTTTCTATAATTTTTCCAAACCCTAATATTGCATTTAGAGGATTTCTTATTTCGTGGCTCATTACGGCTAAAAATCTTGATTTACCTTCAGCTATTCTTTCAGCCTTAGCTCTTAAAATTTCGAGTTCTTTGTTTTGTTCTAGAATTTTAGTCTTTGCCAAAAATAGATCATTCCTTTCTTGATTTAGCTTTTTTACAACCTCATAAACGTTAGATTTATCAATAAGAAAGACCGTGATTTTTGAAGCTTCTAAAATAAACTCTACATCAATATTGTACTCAGATTTTGATGTTTTTAGAAATATTCCATCAATTTTATGTGATTTTCCTACTTTAAGATTTTCAAATGTTACTTCTAAAAAAGGACAAACATCATAAATAGAACTTCCAATTTTTAAGACTTCTAAAATAAATTTACCATCAACAATTTCCTGAATAATGCCTTTGGCATCTATTTCTATCTGAATATATGTTTTATATACATTGTCCTTTAACATGTTAGGAGTTTATAGATCGTTTTGCCAAAATTTTAAAAGCTTCCTCTACATTAAGTCCATCTTTTGCACTTGTCTCAAAATCTATATTCATCCCTACTAATGTTCTAATTTTTTCTAATTCATTAGTATTAATTAAATCGGTTTTGTTACCTACAATTATAAAATTTTGTAAGCCCGACATTTCTTTTATAGATGCAACATCTGCTTTCGCAGATAAGTACGTGTCTGCTCGGCTTAAATCAAAAACGAACATAGCGGCACTTGCACCTAAAAAATAGGATTTAGGAATTTTTTCATTGCCAATAGTACCAGCTACATCCCAAATTAATAATTTTATCACTTTTTTTTCACAGGCAACTACTTTTGTGCTAATTCTTACACCAATTGAGCTAATATATTTTTCCGAAAATTCATTTAATACATATCTGCTAATTAAAGATGTTTTACCAACACCAAAATTACCAACTAACAAAACTTTTTTTGCAACAGTTACTTCTTCCAAAATTCAATTTTTAAGTAATGCAAGTTAACTATTTTTAGTTCATTTCTGCTAAAACTTTGTTTAACCTACTTAAACTCTCTTTAGATTTACTCATGTAATAATCAGCCCCTTTTTCAAGCATTTCTTCAGCAATACTAATATCTTTGTTTGTACTTAAAACAATAATTTTTGCTTTAGGGTGTTTTTCTTTTATCAAAAAAAGATCTACGACATCTACATTTCTATTCTTTAAGAATAAATCTAAAAGAATAATGTCTGGGGGTTGTTTTATTGGCGATTTTAAAAAACGTTTAACATCAGTATAATTTTCAAAAAGAAGAGATAAATTTTTGAGGGAATATTGAATCGCAAATGTTGCGAGTTTATCATCATCTATCATTACAACCCTTTTAGGGGTATTAATTTTATTATTAAAAACTGCTTTAAATTTTTTAAAATAACCTTTTTCTATTGGAGGAAGGTTTTTGTTTTTAACAAATCGAGTAACCTTTTCAACAATATACTTATCTTTTTTGAAATAAGTATCGGCACCATTTTTATAAGCCTCAGCAAAAACTTCAATATCATCTTGTCCAGATATTACTGCAACTGACGCTTTAGGGAAAACTTTTAAGATTGCAGGCATGGATGCGACACCATTGATATGATCTAAATAATGGTCTAAAAAAATAATAGAAGGTTTTAAGGTGTTGTTTCCTAAAGCCCTTTCTGCACTAGTAAATTTATGAACAATGGCTTTTGGCTCAGCTACAATTACAGCATGTTCTAAAGCCGTAGAAATTATAGGGTCGTCATCTATTATAAAAAAAGTGTTTTTATTCATTGCGTTACGTTGGATTTAAACAGGTTAAATTCACTTTGTAAGTTGTTTAACTTTTCCTTTATTTCAATTAAGTTTTTAAATTCTATTTCATGCTCTAATTTATAACACGCTAAAGTTAAGTCTTCTAAACTTAATAATAGTACTTGCCCTTTAAGTTTATGAGTAATATTGGACATAATTTGAAAATTCTTCTCTTCTAAAGCAGAAAAAAGAAGAGCTATACTTGTTGTTGCTTCTTTAAGAAACATTTTTTCTAGTATAATTTTTAATTCTTTATCCATTTTAAAAGAGATTAAATACAAGGTACAAAAGTAGTTTTAATACCCGTTGTGCAATTAGAAAAAGTTGTGCAATTTGCTGAATTTCAGCATCTTGTTGTAATAACCACAAAACGACAAGGGTGCACAACTTTAAGGCAAATTACGATAAAATATTAGAAGTACTCAATCAAATAGAAATAAAAGATAATTACGTTCATCAAATCAGAAAACCACGATTAAGTGATAAAGAGTTGATTGCAATAAACTTAACCTCGGAATATCTTGGAGTTGATAGTGAGTGTCAGCTTTTTCGACTTCTTCCAGCAGTTTTATCCTCTAAAATTGAACGTTCAGTGTATAATCGTAGAAAACGGAATTTGTTTTCATATCAAGAACAACTTGGCTTAATAGACAAAAAGGAGTCTGTGAATGTCTATAAGACTTATTGTTATTAGCTTTGAGGCAAATGAAAGGTTTTGAATAAACAAAGTGTTTAAATTATAAAAGCTCGGATATAAAAAAGAGTGGTTTTCGGAACGGTAAACAGAAGTATAAATGTCACACGTGTGGCAAACAATTTTTAGGAGGAGATAGAATAAATCTAGAGATACTTTAGGAAGAATATTTAAGAGGCAAACAGAACCTATAAACAACTCGCATTAAAGTACAATTGTTCCAAGCGAACAATACAGCGTAAAATTGATTTACACCAGCTTTCCCTTAAACCTAAGAGCCCTAGAAAAGTTATTGTTCTGATGGATACTACCTACTGGGGCAGGAGTTTTGGAGTAATGCTTTTCAAAGATGCAATTACTAAAGAAAACCTGTTAAAGTATTATGTGCAGAATGAAACTAACTTTTTGTATAAGAAAGGAATTGAAGAGCTACAGAAAAAGGGCTATACAATCGTTGCAATTGTAAGTGATGGAAGAAAAGGGTTAGCTCAACCTTTTAATTCAATACCTGTCCAAATGTGCCAATTCCATCAAGTAGCTATCATTAGAAGGTATATTACAAAGAATCCTAAACTATCTGCATCCATTGAATTAAAAGAGCTTGTGGCGATGATGAAGCTAACAGATAAAGAGTCCTTTGAGGGTGTTTTAAATGATTGGTTTGTTAAATGGCAAGATTTTTTGAATGAAAGATCAATAAATATGGAAACCGGAAGAAGTTACTACACCCACAAACGCCTGAGAAGTGCATACAGAAGTTTGAAAACCAATTTGCCTTGGTTATTTACATAGTATGATTACATTGAGTTAAACATTCCAAATACAACTAATGCAATAGATGGGCATTTCGCAGATTTAAAGAATAAACTTAGAAACCATAATGGACTATCTAGAGAGAGAAATAAAGTTTATTGATGCTTTTTTGAAGGTGTAAATACTTGAAAAATTACAGCCTAATTTTTGTCCACTTGAAAATATTTACTCAAAAACAGCCTATTTTTTGTCTATTAAGCCGAAAATGATGAAACAACTCAATGAAGAATTTGAAAAATCAATTTCTTGGCTTAATAACTTAGTCACGCAATTTTTATGCTGTAACCACAAATGGAGTTCTTAAGGTCGACTAATTACAAGTGTGGCCATTGATAAATCCGATAAACAATATCATTATCCCGTTTACAAGTTTAAATTTGAGCCTAAATTGAGTAAAAATCAAGTAATATAAATGACTATTTACTTGTTAATTTATTGAAAACTTCTT
>JBMYXB010000027.1:0-22228 GCA_049608005.1 Vicingaceae bacterium | reverse complement strand
GTTTTTCATATATGTTTTATAAGAAATGATCAATTAACACACCCCGATTTTGTAATCTTCTTCCTTTGTCAGAAGAACAAAAACTCCCCTCTCAAGAGAGGAACAAAAGTTACTCCTTAAAAAGAGAATCTACAAATTCAGTTTTATTAAAGACTTGTAAATCTTCCACCCCCTCTCCAACACCAATGTATTTTACGGGTATTTTAAATTGATCAGAAATTCCTATTACAACACCACCTTTAGCGGTTCCATCTAATTTGGTAATTGCCAACGCATTAATTTCTGTTGCCAATGAAAATTGTTTTGCTTGTTCGTAAGCATTCTGCCCAGTAGAACCATCTAACACCAATAAAATTTCATGAGGAGCAGTAGGAATCACTTTGTTCATTACATTTTTAATCTTAGATAACTCATTCATTAAGTTTACCTTGTTATGTAATCTTCCGGCAGTATCAATAATTACCACGTCAGCATTTTTTGCTTTAGCAGATTGTAAGGTATCAAAAGCAACAGAAGCTGGGTCAGCATTCATACCTTGCTCAACAATTGGTACATCAACTCTACTTGCCCAAATTTTTAATTGATCTACTGCTGCAGCTCTAAATGTATCTGCAGCACCTAACATTACGCTTTTTCCTTGTTGTTTTAATTGGTGAGATAATTTACCTATAGTTGTTGTCTTTCCAACTCCATTAACACCAACAACCATAATTACATAAGGTTCTTCTTGCTCTGGAATTGTAAATTTTTCGTAATCTCCAGTATTATTTTCTTCTAATAACCCTGCAACTTCTTCTTTTAAAACTTTATTTAATTCTGAAGTTCCTAAATATTTATCTTTTGCAATTCTCGCTTCAATTTTTTCGATAATTCGAAGTGTTGTGTCAACTCCAACATCCGAAGTCACCAAAATCTCTTCCAAATCATCTAATACCTCAGCATCTACAGTAGATTTACCACCTACAGCTCGAGTTATCTTAGAAAAAAAGCTTTGTTTGGTTTTATCCAAACCCTCATCTAGCTTTTCTTTCTTGTCTTTAGAAAATATATTAAAAAATGCCATATTTTAGGGTAAAAAAAATCCCGACATAAAGTCGGGATAAAATTACACATTTGTGTATTTATTTCTTAGCAAAAAAGTCGTTTACTTTTTCTTTAGTAACAATACTTTCTTTGAAAGCGTAAGCTCCAGTTTTTTCTGACTTAACCATTTTGATAACTTTAGTTAAGTTCTTTCCTGCTTTTTGTAACGATGCAACGGTTTTCTTAGCCATAACTTATTATTTTATTTCTTTATGTACAGTAACCTTTTTAAGAACTGGGTTGTATTTTTTCAACTCCATTCTGTCAGGTGTATTTTTTTTATTTTTTGTAGTAATGTATCTTGACATACCTGGCTTACCACTTTCTTTGTGCTCAGTACATTGCAATATAACTTGTACTCTATTTCCTTTTCTTGCCATTTTTGTATTCTTTAATTTTTAAGGGACTGCAAACTTAGTAATTTATTTTTATCTAACAATTTACTTTTAAAGAATATTTACCTCTCTTTCTAGTTCAATTCCAAAAGTTTCTTTTACCGAGGCAATTATTTGCTCCGATAAATTGTAAATGTCAGCTCCATTTGCCCCTCCATAATTTACTAAAACCAAGGCTTGCTTTTCATGAACACCATAACTACCAAGACTCTTACCTTTCCAGCCACACTTTTCTATTAACCATCCTGCTGCCATTTTAAAACTACCATCGGGCTGTAAATAATTGGGTGCATCTGAATAATCTGCCACAATTTTATTTTTTTCATTTGCTGTTACAATCGGGTTTTTAAAAAAACTACCCGAATTACCTATTTTTTTAGGATCAGGCAACTTACTAGATCGGATTGCAATAACAGCATTACTCACCTCTTTTATTGTTGGAGAAGATATATTCATCCGTTCTAACTCTGCATTAATAGCACCATAAGAAGTGTTAATTTGAGCTTCTTTTTTCAATTTAAATGTAACTGCTGTAATAAAATAATTTCCTTTCTCTGATGTTTTAAAAACACTACTTCTATACCCAAATTCACATTCTTTATTAGAAAACGTTCTAACAGCATGATTTCTTAAATCAAAGGCCTCTACTTCGGTAATTAAATCTTTAACTTCTACACCATAAGCTCCAATATTTTGCATTGGACTTGCTCCAACATTGCCTGGTATTAACGATAAATTTTCTACTCCTGCATAGCCTTTATCTATGCAACTAAGAACAAACTCATGCCAAACCTCTCCAGCACCAACTTTTAATAAAATTTCGCTATCATTTTCCGATACAAGCTCTATTCCTTTAAAATTATTTTTAATGGCTATCCCTTCATAATTCTTAGTAAAAAGAACATTACTTCCTCCTCCTAAAATTAAAATTGGCTGATTATTAATTAATAAAACTTCTTTAAGCTCTTGTTTTGAAGCAACCTCAACAAACTGACTTGCAGAAATATCAATTCCAAAAGTATTGTAAGGTTTTAACGATATATTTTCTTTGATTTCCATGAGAAACAAAAATAACCAAAAGAATGGTGGAAGGAATTTATTTTTGAATCAAAACAACAACATAAGCAGAAACACCTTCTTCTCTACCCTCAAAACCTAAACGTTCAGTTGTGGTAGCCTTTAAAGAAACATCTTCTACATCCACATCCATAACCTGTGCTAAAACTTTTTGCATTTCAGGTATGTAAGGATTTATTTTAGGTTGTTCTAAAGCAATTGTTGCATCAATGTTTCCGATAGTAAATCCTTTATCAGTAATTAATTTTACCACATCTTTTAGTAAAATTTTACTATCTATTCCTTTGTATTGATTATCTGAAGGTGGAAAATGAAAACCAATATCTCGCATATTAGCAGCCCCAAGTAAAGCATCACAAATAGAATGAATTAAAACATCTGCATCTGAATGTCCTACAGCACCTTTAGTATGGTCAAGCTTAATTCCTCCTAGCCAAAAATCTTCACCGTCTTTTAATTGATGAACATCAAAACCTAAACCTACTTTAATTTTCATAGATTAGTTTCCTTCTGTGTTTTGTTTTTTAAAGTCATCAAAATCAAACTTTAATGAAAAACGAAGTGTATTTGCTAATGGATTTTGTTGTGTTAATGCAATTAAGTAAGAAAAATCTAAACTAAATACACTTAACTTTAAACCTAAACCAGCTGTTATGTATTTTCTATTTCCTTTGGTTGCATGTTCATTAAAATATCCTGCTCTAATTGCAAATTGTTTATTATACCAATACTCTAAACCAGCCGAAATATTAAATTCTCTTAACTCTTCAGAAAAACCACCTGGTGCATCTCCAAACGATTGAAACATACCTGTTACAATTGGCACATCAGGGTTTTTACCTGATTCAATTTCTTGCTCACCGGCACTATTAGTTATTGGTAAACCGCCCTCGTCTGTAGCATAAACTGGTGGGGTTGGTACTAATAATTTATTTACATCTGTTATAACAGAAATAGTATTATGATCGTCTAACAAAAAAGTTAATGATTGCCCAATTCTTAGATTAATAGGGATGAAATCTTTTATTTCATCATCCGTATAAGAAATTTTTTGACCAATATTAGAAACACTCATTCCTAAATTTAAGATTGCATCTTGCCCAAATACTTCTGTTTCTTCTGATGTATAATACAATCCAAAATCTGCAGCAAAAGCATTTCCAGCTTTAGTATTTTGACCTTGAACAGAAATGCCTCCAGTTAAATTTGAGTGTATATATCTTGCTGAAATACCAGCAGAAAATTTCCTTCCAAGCTTTTGACTATAACCTACATCAAAAGCAAATTCTGCTGGATTAAAATCTCCAATTGCAGTACCATCTTCATTAGTAAAATTAATATCTCCTAACGAAAAATATCTTAAAGAAGCGCCTAAAGCATTTCTATCTCCTAGTTTTTTATATGCACTTACATAAGACAAACTTATACCAGGTACTAAAGCCCTTAACCAAGGCGAGTAAGAAATCGAAATTCCAGATTCTTTTTCTATGAATGCTAATTTTGCAACGTTCCAATGCATAGAATTTGCATCAGGAGAAGTAGCGACACCTACATCACCCATTGCACCTGCACGAGAATCTGGAGCGATAGATAAAAAAGGTACTGCTGTAGTTATAGTGTTTAATTGTAAATCCCCTCTTTTCAGTTCATCATCTTGAGCTTTAAAATGGGGTATTAATGCTAAAGTAGCAACAAATAATAAAAGACTATTTTTCATTAATTAAATTTAATAGAGTTGGCAAATATACAGTTTTTTAAGAAAGGCATATTTTTTAACACGGTATATTTAGGCTAGATAACGACAATACAAATGACTTATTGTGTGCTATCTTAAAATAACCAATTTTTCATATTTTTCAGCTACAGAATAATTTTCTGTTCTTACTTTTAATCGATAGACATAAACACCCTTTCCTATTTTATCTCCGTATTCATCAAGTCCATCCCAAGTAATTGAAGTAGATCTAAAACCATCGTTAAAAATATTTTTTTCTAAGGTTTTTACTAACTTACCAGAAACTGTAAACACTTGTACCTGTGCATAAAGCTGTTTTCCTGGTTGATTATGTTCAAACCAAAACTCAGTATAAGTAGTAAATGGATTAGGGTAATTGTAAACTCGCTCTAAGGTAATATCTTTGGTTTTTACAACTACAAATTCAATAGTAGCTTCTGAAGAATTGTTGTAAACATCCCAAACTTTTAAAGTTAACTTATGTCTTCCCTCTTCTAAATCTTGAAACGGAAAGTAAACTTTTCCGCTTTGGTAACTATTCAAATCCGCTTCGTAAAAATCATTTAAGATAAACGATTCGTCAGTTTCATCATCTAAAACAGCAATGATATCATGCCCTATTCCGTTACCTACCATATTAATTCCATGAACATCACTAATATTTGCTAATAAAATTGGATTTTCATCTGTTATTCCTCCAAAAACAAACTTTTCATCATTCATAAACAATTCTATCTCTGGCCCAACCTCATCTGCATCATAACTATCAGAAGTTCCTCCTATATAAAAATTAGTATGATAACCATTTGCATCTTCATTTTGATTTTCGGCATAATAACTTAGCTTCCCCTCTCCAAAATTATAAGCTATATCTTTAGGAACAACAAAAGTGTAAGAAAAGTCTCCATTTACAACACTAACCTTTCCTTTAAACAATTTACTTGTTTGTAAATCAAAATAAAAAGGTGATAAACCATCATTTTGTAAAGTTTTTATTGGCTTTTCCTTATCAAAAACTGTTGGATAAATAATCCCATTAAAATTAGTTAGTTTATTTCCGTTATCATCTTTAACCTCTCCCTCAATTGTAACTTTACTTAACGCTTTAATGGTATCTGCTGAAGTTACATTAACACCATTTATTTTTGTTGTTAAAACTTCGTGCTTTGGGTGTGCTAATTTTAAAGCGGGATCTCCTAAAAGAGTAAAGTTTCTATTGTTAGTTTCTCCAGAATTTAAATTCTTAACCCTCATAAAAACATCTCCAATAGATCCATATTCATTATTTGTTAAATTAAATACTTCGTTATAAAAACTTGTATTTAAATTAAAATTTGGAGCAGAAAAAACCAATCTTACCGTTGTAAGCAAACCAATCCCTCCTCCAGAATTAACCAAAACTAATTCACCTGCTGTAGTTCTTCTTGGATCATCAAACCTACTAAACTCACAAGTTGCAGTAATAAACAAAGGGTATGCTGTTGTGTTTTCCCAACTGTTTACATCTGCTATAGTTAATACTCTTTCATGTGCCCAACCAGTTTCTCCACCATGCCCCGTATAATTTATAATTAAAGAACCTTCTTCAACTGCATCATTAATTGCTATGTTAACATCAGGGTAACGATCACCTCCTGGTGTTGATTCTTGTTTAAAGGCATCAAAAAATATTTTATTTACATTATACTCTTTATGTCCATTTTCTACATGAAAGCTTAAAGAATTTGATTGTGACATGTGAATATTATTATCTTCATCATCTCCAACAAAAGTAATTCTATTTCGCCATTCTTTCATTGAGTTGGGAGTATTGTAGGTTAATATTTTATGGATTACATTATTCGCTTCCTCTGTTGATTTTACAGGCAACCTTCCTATTGCAATATCTAACAATTCTAATCCTGGCGATTGAAGCCAAGTCCCTTCAGAAGGATCTAACAATCCAAAATAATCATCAGAAACCAAAGACC
Source organism: Vicingaceae bacterium (assembly GCA_049608005.1). Classification (GTDB taxonomy): domain Bacteria; phylum Bacteroidota; class Bacteroidia; order Flavobacteriales_E; family Vicingaceae. Next base: position 15,968 of record JBMYXB010000027.1, on the reverse strand, counting down.
CAATAACATCAATTGAATTAGGAGTTTGGTAGGTTGGTATAAAGTTAGAGTTTCCAACTATACGGTCCTTATTGTCATAAGATCCATCACCAAACAGCAATAAGTATTGTGGCAATTCAGATGGTGTGGTTGCATTTTCATAAAACATCCTCATAAAGCTTCTTATCGCTACAACATCTTGCGATCCAGATGAGAATTCATTATAAATCTGTTGTGGAGTAACTATCTTAACACTTAAACCATCATTATCTATATGGTATTGTGCCAATTGTGTGGCTTGCGATAAAAACTTAGGATGACTAACAATTACCATATCTGTTTGAGAAGTTGCATGCAAATTTTGATTTTCAACTTTTCCGAGAGAAAAAATTTGTGTTAAATAATTGGATGTAAAAGCTACAAAATTTCTTAGCGAGTCTGTTGGCAGTGAAAAAGACAATAAACTGCCTGTCAGTTCAGTCTCTTGTTCTTTAATGTTAAAAGGGTTAGTTATTTCCCAAACCTTATTAACGTTAGTTCCATTGCTAATTTTAAAAGAAGAAACATTTCCGACACCAACAGAATTCAAATCTCTAAAAAATAACTGCTCTCCATTCATAATTAAATTTCTTCTACCGTTTACTTCTATTTTATCTAACCATCCGATAGAGGAATTAGTAGTTTTATTATAAACCACATTAACATTAATTATATCACTAGTTGCTGTTGTTGTAAAATTTTTATTCGTTATTTGTGCAAACCGATCAGAATAAGAACCTGTATTAACCGAAGCTAAGGCTACATTAGTTGAAGTAGCACCAGAAGACAAACTAAACGAACTAGATTGACTTGATCTAGCTGCCCCATAAAAACCAATATTTACAGGCGAAGAAGCATCAATATTCGGAAAGTTAAAAACAAAATCATAATTAGTTGTTATATCAAACACTTCACCATACCAAGTATCACCAGAGTGAATTAAGTTAAGGTTATCTTTTTCATAATAATCGTAAGAATTAAAAGTGGTTACATTTAAGTTTGATGTTGCGCTTGCGTTTTGATTAGTAATTCTTTTAGGAACATCACCAGTATTACTAAAAGTAATAAAATAGAAAGTAGAATCACTATACTTATTAATAGTATGATGATATAAATTAGTAGAAGTGTTAAGCTCCCAACTATTTGGGGATTGCCCATAAAACAACACATAATCCCCTTGATTAAACACACCGTCATTTCCATCCTCTAATTGTACTGCATTTTGCACTAAATCATCTGGTCTGTAAGCTGAATTTAATGCAGGTAACATTTTACCTCCATTACCATAAAGTTTAAACTCATTAGGATTTAGATTGTCAATATCTAAACCTAAGTTTTTAAGAAAATCATAAGATATTTTATAAACCCCATCTTTTAAAACAGCAATTTTATACCAATCGCCAGAAGATAACACAGAGTTATTTGCAAAAGCTTTACTATATGTATTGTTTTTTTTATTTAAACTTTGAATACTTACCTCTATTTTATAACTAATTAATCTTTGATATTGATTTTTTTTATCATTATAAATTATAGGAGTAAAAGCAATTTCACCATAGTTTATTTTTTTACTTGTACCATTAACAAAATTCAAATCAATATCGTTTCTGATAAAACTTTTACCCGAAACTTGCTCAACAGAATCTTTATTTAAAACTTCAAATTGTAAATCAACAATTGTAACGCCAACTATTTTTTCACTATTTAATTTTAATTGTTTTGAAAAAAAAGGTAAATATTTTTTTTCAGAATTATATTTAGCACCTTTAAAAGATAAAAACACTTTTGTGTTTTGTGCATCAGTCTTAGATACTTCATTTTTATTCCAACTTACCTTTCCCTCAACAATAACAGTTCTAGAGAAGAGAAAAAGAGGGCAAAAAAGAGCCGAGATTATTATGTTTTTAAGGTATTTCATTTTATTTTCTAAACAAATTTAAGATTATTTAACTTATATTTACAAATTATGGTTGTCGCAAAAACGCAACATTAATTTAAATATTGCTTTCATAAGTATATCTAATTATATACATTTGGAACTTTACAAAACGCATTTGCGGATTAGTAATATAAGATTAAAGGTAATTTATGTTTAAAAAGTTTGTACTCAGAACGGGAATACTAGCTATTCTTTCGTTGTTTCTTGCAAATAACTTATTTGCTCAGGATCCAGAATTCACACAATTCTACGCCAATCCTCTTTATTTAAACCCTGCATTTGCAGGTACAGCTCACTGCCCTAGGGTTTCGTTAAATTATAGAAATCAATGGCCTGGAATTAGTGGGTCGTTTATTACTTCTAGTGCATCTTACGATCAACATGTAGATCCTTTATCTGGTGGTGTTGGTTTACTCGTTTGGAATGATAGAGCTGGAGAAGGATCGTTAAACACCACCAATGTTAGTGGAATGTACTCTTATCAAATACCTGTAACAAGAAGATTTTCTATAAAAGCAGGAATTCAAGCAAGTTGGGCTCAAAAATCACTTGATTGGGGTAAATTAACTTTTGGAGATCAAATACACTCTAGAAGAGGATTTATTTACAATACCCAAGAAACACAACGTGATAAAACATCTAACTATGCAGATTTTTCGGCAGGTGTTTTAGGATTTAGTGAAAATTATTTTGTTGGATTTGCTGTACATCATTTAACTGAACCAGATGAATCTGTTATACAAGGAGAAAGTGAATTGCCAAGAAAGTACACTTTTCATGCAGGAGGAGTAATACCTATACAAAGTAAAGGAGAACCTGCTTCTTTATCTCCTAATATACTCGTACAGTATCAAGAAAAATTCTTACAACTAAATTATGGAATGTATTTTAGTAAAGGTCCAATTGTAGGGGGGCTTTGGTACAGAAATTCAGACTCATTTATTGCTCTTATTGGTTTACAAACAGGCATCTTAAAATTTGGATATAGCTATGATATAACCGTATCTAAATTAACTCAAACAACTGCCGGTTCGCACGAATTATCTTTAAGTTTAAATTTTGATTGTAAACCAAGAAAAAGAAGATTTAGAACAATAAGCTGTCCATCTTTTTAGTTTATTATATTTGCAACATCAAACACAACTATTATGAAAGTACAAGAAAAAGGAATAAAATATTTATTGTTGCTACTTATAGCAATACCACTCCTATTCTCATCATGTAGAAAAGAATCATCTAGTGCAACTGGATGGAACTTTAATGACCCTGAAAATGGAGGTTTCCAAAAAATACCTTACCTAGAACAAGAAACTGGCCCTGGATTAGTTTTAATTGAAGGTGGTAGATTTACTATGGGTAGAGTTGAACAAGACGTGCATTATGATTGGAACAACATCCCTCGTACTGTGTCTATTTCATCTTTTTACATGGATGAAACTGAAGTTACCAACTTTATGTATTTAGAGTATTTATTTTGGTTAGAAAGAGTTTATTTAGCTGATTACCCTGAGGTTTTAAGAAAAGCATTACCTGATACATTAGTTTGGAGAAGTAAATTAGCTTATAATGAACCTTATGTTGATTTTTACTTAAGGCATCCTTCATACAGAGATTACCCTGTTGTTGGAGTTAACTGGTTACAAGCTAATGATTATTGTGCTTGGAGAACAGATAGAGTAAACGAAATAATATTAATTAGAGAAGGTTTATTTGAACACTACCCGAATCAAATTAATGAAGATAACTTTAATACTGAAGCATATATTGTTGGACAATATGAAAGTGGAAAAAGAGTTGATGGTATTCCTGATTTAAACCCTAACAAAGAATACAGAAATGTAACTATTGAAGATGGAATTTTATTACCTAAATACAGATTACCAACCGAAGCTGAATGGGAATATGCAGCTTACGGCTTAGTTGGAAACACTGTTGATGAATTAATTCCTGATAGAAAATTATACCCTTGGAATGGACACGCTATTAGAAATTCTAATGAAAAATACATTGGTCAGATTTTAGCTAACTTTAAAAGAGGTAGAGGAGATAACATGGGAGTTGCAGGAAAATTAAATGATAACGCTGATGTAACTGCTCCGGTTTACGCTTACTGGCCTAATGATTACGGTTTGTATAACATGGCTGGTAATGTTAGTGAATGGGTAATGGATGTTTTTAGGCCTTTATCTGGAGAAGATAATGATGATTTTAGACCATTTAGAGGAAACGTTTACCAAACCAAAGTACTTGATGAAGAAGGTGCCTTAATGGAAAAAGATAGTTTAGGTCATATTATCTATAGAGATGTTGATCCAGCTTTAGATAATTTACAAGCTAGAAGAAACTACAAACAAGCAGACAATATTAATTACTTAGATGGACATTGGGAATCTAACAAAGATTTTATGCAGTTAAAAGATGATCCTAATAGTACCGACCCTTTAAAGCAAATGTATGAATTTGAAGAAAGTACATTAATTAATGACAAAGCAAGAGTTTACAAAGGTGCTTCATGGAAAGACAGAGCTTACTGGGCTGTACCTGGAACTAGAAGACATTTAACTGAAGATGAATCTACTGCTTACATTGGGTTTAGATGTGCTATGACAAGATTAGGGTCTCCTATTGGTATGGGATATTAACAAAAGACAATTAAATACTTTATTAAAACCTTCAACTAAAAAGTTGAAGGTTTTTTTATGTTTACAAAATGAATGTTAAAGAATTATATGAGATTTATAAATCTCACACAAGTATTTCTACAGATACAAGAACGATAAAAAATAATTGTTTATTTTTTGCCTTAAAAGGAGGAAATTTTAACGGAAATAAGTTTGCAAAAATGGCATTGGAAAATGGAGCCAGTTTTGCAATTATTGATGAAGAAGAATTTAACATTTCTGAAAAATACATTCTTGTTAAAAATGTTTTAGAAACACTACAAGAGTTAGCAAATTACCATCGAAAACAATTTAACATTCCTTTTATAGGAATTACAGGAACTAACGGAAAAACAACTACCAAAGAGTTTATTAATGCTGTTTTAAGTAAAAAATATAAAACCACTTTTACTCAAGGAAACTTAAACAATCATATCGGAGTTCCACTTACCTTACTTTCAATTCCAACAGATTGCGAAATAGCAATTATTGAAATGGGAGCCAACCATATTGGCGAAATTGACTTTTTATGTAACATAGTCGAGCCTAATTTTGGAATAATTACCAATATCGGAACTGCACATATCGAAGGTTTTGGGAGTGTTGAAGGCATTAAAAAAACTAAAACAGAACTCTACCGTTTTATTCAATCTGTATCTGGCACAATATTCATTAATAAAGAAGATGCTATTTTAACCAGTTACTTAGATAAAATTAATAGTTATAGTTATGGTAACGAATCTGCTAATTGTAATGGCAAATTAATTTGTTCTACCCCTTCAGTTCAATTAGAATGGAACAAAACTATAATAAATGCAAATTTATATGGCAGTTATAATTACAATAACATTTTAGCAGCAATTTGTATTGGCCAGTATTTTGATGTAACTGAAAATGATATTAAAAATGCTATTGAAAGTTATTACCCTACTAACAACAGGTCTCAAATTATCCAAACAAATAACAATACTATATTTTTAGATGCTTACAATGCTAATCCAACAAGTATGAATGCTGCTATAGATACTTTTGCAGAAAATACATCTGAAAATAAATTAATGATTTTGGGTGATATGCTCGAACTTGGTAAAATCTCGAAAGATGAACACCAAAAAATAATTGACAAAGTTCAAAAACTTAAAATTAACACCTTATTTATAGGCAATCAATTTAAATCAGTTTCTAATAAATATAATTTTACCTATTTAGAGAATGTTGATAAAGTAATCGATTCGCTTAAACATTCTGGTTTAAACAACTATCAAATATTGATAAAAGGATCAAGAGGAATACGTTTAGAAAAAGCAGCTGAATTTTTACAAGAAAAATCATAACTAAAAAAAGAGGTAAAACTTTCGTTTTACCTCTTTTTCAAATAAATCAATTTATCTTTTTAATCTTTTAAAACAGACCTTGAAATTACAATTTTTTGAATTTCGCTTGTTCCTTCATAAATCTGAGTAATTTTTGCATCACGCATTAAACGCTCAACATGGTATTCTTTTACAAAACCATAACCACCATGCACCTGAACAGCTTCAGTAGTAACACCCATTGCAGTTTTAGAAGCAAAAACCTTGGCCATTGCACCTTCTTTTGTAAAATCCATTTTATTATCCTTTAACCAAGCAGCTTTTAAACATAACAATCTTGAAGCTTCAATTTCTGTAGCCATATCTGCCAACTTAAAAGCTATTGCTTGATGTTGAGAAATAGGTTTACCAAACGCTTCTCTTTCTTTAGAATAAGCCAATGCTAACTCATAAGCACCCGATGCTATTCCTAATGCTTGAGAAGCAATACCAATTCTTCCTCCTGATAAAATTTGCATCGCAAACTTAAATCCAAACCCATCTTCTCCTATCCTGTTTTCTTTTGGAACTTTAACATCATTAAACAATAATGTATGCGTATCAGAGGCTCTAATACCAAGCTTATTTTCCTTTTCTCCAACCACAAATCCTTCCATTCCTTTTTCAACAATAAAAGCATTAATTCCTCTATGTCCTTTTTCTTTATCCGTTTGTGCAATTACAATACAAAAGCTAGAAGTTCCACCACTTGTAATCCAATTTTTAGTTCCGTTTAATAGATAATGATCTCCCATATCTATTGCTGTTGTTTGTTGTGATGTTGCATCAGAACCAGCCTCTGGTTCAGACAAACAAAACGCTCCAATTTTTTCTCCTTTAGCACAAGGCACTAAATATTTTTGCTTTTGCTTTTCTGTTCCAAATTTTTCAATTCCCCAACAGTACAATGAATTATTAACTGACATTACAACAGAAGTTGAAGCATCAACCTTAGAAATTTCTTCCATTGCCAACACATAAGAAACTGTATCCATTCCTCCTCCCCCATACTCTGGAGAAACCATCATTCCTAAAAAACCTAATTCACCTAATTGTTTTACTTCTTCTGTAGGAAATTGTTGATTTTCATCTCGTTCTATTACACCAGGTTTTAATACATTTTGAGCAAAATCTCTTGCTGCATCTCTAACCGCTAAATGTTCTTCTGTTAACTCTATATTCATTTGTATCTATTTTATTGTATTATTCTATCAAATAAAACTCAACAATTATCTTTCTAAAAAAAAGAAGAAAGATAATTCATCTCGTTGCATTGCTTAATTTTTATAAATTTGAGGATTACAAATGTAATTTATTAATTCAGATTTTCAAAAAAAATGAGCTCTTATAATGTTATCGGAACAATGTCTGGAACCTCTTTGGATGGTTTAGATATAGCTTATTGTAGTTTTGAATTAATTAATAATAGTTGGTCTTTTAGCATAAACGTTGCAACCACTATTTCTTTTTCTATTCAACTTCAAAAAAAACTAGCTACAAGTACAAAGCTAAGTGGATTAGATTTGATGAAACTTAACAATGAATTAGGCAATTTTATTGGAGATGCTGTCTCTAATTTCATTAAATCAAATAACATTATTCACACTAAAATTGATTGTATTGCCTCTCACGGACATACGGTTTTTCATCAGCCAGAAATTAATTTAACAACTCAAATTGGTAATGGAGCAAACATTTCCTCCATTACAAAACTCCCTGTTGTTTGTGATTTTAGATCAACAGATGTAGCAATTGGTGGACAAGGAGCACCTTTAGTTCCTATTGGGGATAAAAATTTATTTGCAGCGTTTGATTACTGCATTAATTTAGGAGGGATAGCCAACATATCCTATACTAAAAACACAAAACGCATTGCTTTTGATATTTGCCCTGTTAATATCGTATTAAATAAATTATCTCTAGAATTAAATCTTCCTTATGATAAAAATGGAGAGGTTGCCCAATCTGGAGAAACAAACAATGCACTTTTAGAAGAACTCAACAAATTAAATTATTATAAAAAAACTCCACCAAAATCTTTAGGAATAGAACAAATTGAGGGTACTATTTTTCCAATAATTAACAATTATCAAATTTCAACTAAAGACAAGTTGAGAACATTTGTTGAACACATTTCTATCCAAATTTCAAACACAATTACTTCAGAAAACAAAAAAGTACTCTTAACTGGTGGAGGAACATTCAATTCTTTTTTAGCAGAAAGGATAAAAGTAAATACAAACAATAATATTATTATTCCATCAAAAGAAATAATAGATTTTAAAGAAGCTCTAATTTTTGGCTTCCTTGGGGTTTTAAGGCTTAGAAATGAAGTAAATTGTTTAAAATCTGTTACTGGAGCTTCAGCAGACAATATTGGAGGCTGCATTTATCAAGCCTTTTAACCTTTCTTTTGCTCCCAACTTTACTAAGAATTGCTCCCATTATAAAAACAGCTTTTTTTAAAACAAAAGTTTAATTACATTTGGTACTTAATTTTTCAAAAAAATAATCCAACAATATGCTTAAAGTAAAATCAGTACTCTTAACAATCTTTTCATTTTTAATTCCATTTGTAACTTTTGCTCAAGAAACAGCAGAAAAAGGTTTAGATCAAAAAATTGATGAAGTTTTTGGCAATCTAACAGGCTGGTTTGTAAGTTTTGTTTTTTATCAAATTCCTTTTACTGACGACATAAAAGTATTTTGGGTTTTAATCCCTTTAATTGTTGGAGCAGTATATTTTACACTGTATTTTAAACTTATTAACTTTAAAGGTTTTTTTACTGCTGTAAATATTGTTAGAGGTAAATATGATGACTTAGAAGATGAGGGTCATGTTGAAGTCTCAAACAATGTACACACTGTAGATGGTGATGAGATAGATACAATTAGAGTTGAAGGGCAAGACGGTGAAGTTTCTCATTTCCAGGCATTAACAGCTGCCTTATCTGCAACAGTTGGATTGGGGAATATTGCAGGTGTTGCAATTGCTGTGTCTGTTGGTGGAGCTGGAGCAACATTTTGGATGATAATTGCTGGTTTTTTAGGAATGGCTTCAAAATTTGTTGAATGTACTTTAGGTGTAAAATATAGAGATGTAGATGAAGATGGAACAGTATATGGAGGGCCAATGTATTATTTATCCAAAGGATTAAAATCTATTGGTATGGCTAATGCTGGTAAAGTATTAGCAGTTCTTTTTGCAATTATGTGTATTGGTGGATCTTTTGGAGGCGGAAACATGTTTCAAGTCAATCAAGCTTTTCAATTAGTCGAAAATATTACCGGAGGAGAAGCTTCTTTCTTACATGGCAAAGGCTGGTTGTTTGGTTTAATAATGGCCGTTTTTGTAGGGATTGTAATTATTGGAGGAATTAAAAAAATTGCAAAAGTAACTGACAAGATTGTTCCTTTTATGGTTGTTATATATGTTGCTGCTTCTTTATTTATTATTTTCTCGAACTTTGGACTTATTGGAGATGCTTTTTCACAAATATTTAACGGTGCTTTTAGCCCTATGGGTATTGCTGGAGGAGTTATTGGAGTTTTAATTCAAGGATTTAAAAGAGCTGCTTTCTCTAACGAGGCTGGAGTTGGTTCTGCTTCTATTGCCCACTCTGCAGTAAAAACAAAACATCCTGCATCTGAAGGTTTAGTAGCATTATTAGAACCTTTTATTGACACTGTTGTTGTTTGTACTATGACAGCTTTAGTATTAATAATAACTGGATTTGTAAGTGCTGATAATTCTGGAATGAATGATGCTCAAGCAATACTTTTAACCTCAAGTGCTTTCGAATCTCAAATAAGCTGGTTCCCTTTAGTTTTAACGGGAGCTGTAGTTTTATTTGCCTTTAGTACAATGATATCTTGGTCTTACTATGGATACCAAGCTTGGTCTTATTTATTTGGAAGATCAAAAAAAGTAGAATACACCTACAAACTTATATTTTGTCTTTTTGTAATTATTGGATCTGCCGCAAGTTTAAATTCAGTGATTGGGTTTTCAGATGCTATGATTTTTGCTATGATGGTACCTAACATGATTGGATTAGTTTTATTATCACCTAAAGTAAGGGATGAATTAAAATCTTATTTAGGAAAAATAAAAACCATTAAAACTGCTAAATAATACTTAATGAATTTAATAGACTACTTTTCTTTTACTCGTGGAGAAAAAAGAGGAATAGTAGTTTTAATGTTTATTATTTTTTTATTAGCATTAGCTAATTTGTCTGTTGATTTTTTAGAATCAAAATCTAAAACAGATTTTTCTGAATTTGAAAAAGAAATTGCCGAGTTTGAGAAGGAAATTGAAAGCCAGAAAAACAATTCAACTAAAAATAATTTTCAACCCTCACTTTTTAAGTTTAATCCTAACACTATTTCTGAAGAAGAATGGAAAAAATTAGGCTTTAAAGAATGGCAAATCAAAACTATTTTTAATTACAAAGCTAAAGGCGGCAGTTGGCGTACAAAAAAAGATGTTGCTAAAATTTATGGTTTAGAAGAGTCACATTTTAACCAATTAAAACCTTTTATTTTATTACCTGATAAAATAGAGAACAACAATAAATATTCGCTCAAAGAAAAATCAATTAAACCTCAATATTTTAATTTTAATCCGAACACTATTTCTAAAGAAGAATGGGCAAAACTTGGATTTAAAGATTGGCAAATCAAAACTATTTTTAATTACAAAGCAAAAGGTGGCAGTTGGCGTACAAAAAAAGATGTACAAAAGATTTACGGTTTAAGCGAATCTGCTTACACCCAATTAGCTCCATACATTTTACTTCCGGATTCAATTGCAAAAAAAGAAAATCAAAAAAAGAAGAAAGATTATACCATAAAGGTTGATATTAATACCGCTAATGCCAAAGAGCTTACCCAACTCAAAGGAATATTTTCCGAAAAATATGCTGCTATTATCATAAAACACAGAGATCAATTAGGTGGTTTTACTTCTAAAGAGCAATTAAAAGATGTTTGGAACATGACAGAAGAAACTTACAATGGATTATTACCTCAAGTTATTATTGGTAAATACGAACCTAAACAAATTAATATTAATACCTCTTCTGCTCAACAATTACAACAACATCCATATATAGATTGGAAGATTGCAAATGCAATAATAAAATATAGAAATGCTCATGGAAAGTATAAAAAAGTTGAGGACATCAAAAAAATACACCTTATTAATAACAAAACTTATCTTAAAATTGCACCTTATTTAATAGTGAAGTAACTAATCCCTAGAGGTATTGTAAACATCCCTCTAAATCTCCCTTCAAAGGGAGACTTTTAATCTTGTTATGAAAAGAATATATAGCAGCCATTGGTCGGATTATGAATTAATTGATGCTGGCAACGATAAAAAACTAGAACGTTGGGGGGAAATCATAACCATTCGCCCAGATAGAAATGCCTACTTCTCTCCTATCCTATCATCAAAAGAATGGAAACAAAAAGCACATTTTGAATTTATTGAAGAAACAAGCAGTAAAGGAGTTTGGAAAGACTTAAGAAGTCGTCCGACCACTCAAAGTGGTCAGGCGACTAGTTTCGAATGGCAAATCAGCTATAAAAACTGCATTTTTAATTTAAGGTTAACTCAATTTAAACATTTAGGTATTTTTCCTGAACAACAAACCAATTGGGATTTTATAAAATCAAATATTAAACCTGAAGAAAAATTTTTAAACCTTTTTGCATACACTGGCGGAGCTTCGTTAATTGCCAACTCAGCTAAAGCAGATGTTTTTCATTGCGATTCGGTAAAACAAGTAATTACATGGAGTAAAGAAAACATGGAGAGTTCTAACCAAGAAAATATTCACTGGGTATTTGATGATGCCTTAAAATTTGCTACTAAAGAAGTTAAAAGAGGTAAAAAATATGATGGAATAATAATGGATCCTCCAGCTTTTGGTTTAGGAGCAAAAAAAGAAAGGTGGAAAATAGAAACAAAATTTCCAGAGCTCGTTAAAGTTGCAAGCGAACTTTTAAGCGATAAAGGTTTCCTTATTATAAACACCTACTCGCCAAAATTGAAAGAAGAGAAAATATATCGGATTGTTAAGGCGTTTTTTCCAAGAAAAAATATTGAAGTAAATAAACTTTCACTTAAAACTACAACAGGAAAAACACTAGAATACGGAGAACTGACAAGAGTCAGCTAAAAATCATTTTTAAAGCAATTTAAAAAACTTAAACTTGTATTTCAAAATAAAATAAATGATAAGTACAAGATTAAAAAAAGTGATAAGAGATGTTCCTGATTTCCCAAAACCAGGAATTATCTTTAAAGACATAACTCCTATTTTATTAGATCCTCAGTTAACAAGAGATATAATAGATGAAATGGCACAACATGTGAAAAATTTAAACCTTGATGCCATTGTTGGTATAGAAAGTAGAGGGTTTTGGTTTGGAATTATGCTCGCCAACAAATTAGAAATTCCTTTTATTCCTATCCGTAAAAAAGGAAAACTACCCTATAAAACTGTATCGTATAGTTATGATTTAGAATATGGATCTGCCGAAATAGAAATGCACGAAGATGAGATACAAGAAGGTTGGAATGTTTTAATACACGATGATTTACTAGCTACAGGAGGAACAGCCTGTGCTGCAGCAGAATTATTAAAAATGCAAAAAGCTAATGTAGCAGGTTTTTCATTTGTTGTAGATTTAACCTTTTTAAATGGTTCTGATAATTTAAAAAAATATTCAGAAAATATATTTAATTTGGTCAGCTATTAAAAGAGAAAATATGGATTTTGGATTAACAGAAAATCAGCAAATGATTGCTGGAATGATTAAAGATTTTGGAGAAAAGAATATTCGTCCAGATATGATGAAGTGGGATGAATCTCAAGAATTTCCTATACAGGTATTTAAACAATTAGGCGAACTAGGTTTGATGGGATGTATTGTTCCTGAAGAATATGGAGGATCTGGAATGACCTACAACGAATACGTTACTGTTGTTACTGAAGTTTCAAAAATTTGCGGATCAATTGGTTTATCTGTTGCCGCACACAACTCGCTTTGCACCAACCATATATTAATGTTTGGTAACGAAGAACAAAAGAAAAAATGGTTGCCTAAATTAGCTACTGCAGAGTGGATTGGGGCTTGGGGAATTACTGAACACAATACAGGATCGGATTCTGGCGGAATGAATACAACTGCCAAGCAAGATGAAGATGGTAACTGGATCTTAAATGGAGCTAAGAACTTTATTACACATGCCATTACAGGAAGTATTGCTGTAGTTATTGCTAGAACAGGAGAAAAAGGTGCTAAAAATAGTATGACTGCTTTTGCAATAGAAAAAGGTACTCCAGGTTTTAATTCTGGAAAAAAAGAAGACAAGTTAGGAATGAGAGCTTCTGAAACTGCTGAATTAATTTTTACTGATTGTAAAGTTCCTAAAGAAAATGTATTAGGAGAAGTAGGCCAAGGATTTAAGCAAGCTATGAAAATTTTAGATGGTGGAAGAATTTCTATTGCTTCATTAGGATTAGGAATTGCTAAAGGAGCTTACGAAGCTGCTTTAAAATACTCTAAAGAAAGAGAACAATTTAATCAACCAATCTCTAACTTCCAAGCAATTGCATTTAAGTTAGCAGATATGGCTACAGAAATTGAAGCTGCAGAATTATTAATTTTTGAAGCTGCTGATTTAAAAGACAGAAAAGAAAATTTAACAAAAGTTTCGGCAATGGCTAAATATTATTCTTCAGAAGTAGCCGTTAGAGTATCAACAGAAGCAGTACAAATATTTGGCGGATATGGCTACACCAAAGAGTTTCCTGCCGAAAAATATTACAGAGATTCAAAACTTTGTACCATTGGAGAAGGTACATCAGAAATACAAAAATTAGTTATTTCTAGAGAAATATTAAAGTAATGCTTGGTATTGTAAATTTATTATCTAAATTTGCAGCCCTTAAATAAATTAAAAAGTAAGAAAATGATTATTATTCCTATTAAAGAAGGAGAGAACATAGAAAGAGCTCTTAAACGTTACAAGAAGAAATTCGAAAGAACTGGAGCTTTAAAAGAATTAAGAAGAAGAAAGCAATTTGATAGACCATCTGTAATTAACAGAGAAGCTAAACAAAAAGCAATATATATTGAAAAATTAAGAAAAGCTGAAGAGTAAAATTTCTTGATTTTCTACTTTATTAAGTAGTTTATTTTTATAATTTTAGAATTAATAATTCGTTATAAAAATAAACTACTTTTTTTATGCCTCATATTTTTTCATTTTGTGATTACCTATTACACCAGAAAAGATATTCTGTACACACAATTACTGCCTACAAAAAAGATTTAACACAATTTAAATCTTTTCTATTGTCCGATTTTGAAATCGACAACATAAAAAAAGCCAACTCTTCCATTATCAGATCATGGATAGTTCACCTTATAGAAAAAGAAGTTTCTCCAAGAACAATCAACAGAAAAATATCTACACTTAAATCATTCTATAAATATCTTTTAAAAAATAAAGAAATAGAAATTAGTCCTTTATTAAAAGTTATTACTCCTAAAACATCTAAACGTTTACCCGTTTTTGTAGGAGAAACTGATATGCAGAACTTATTTAGTGAAGTTGTATTTGAAAATAATTTTGAAGGAATAAGAGACCAACTTATTTTAGAACTCTTTTACGCTTCAGGAATAAGACTAACAGAACTCGTTAACCTAACTATCAATTCAATAGATTTTAACAACTCTACTATTAAAGTAATCGGAAAAAGAAACAAAGAAAGAATAATACCATTCGGAGAAAACATAAAAAAAGCATTTAATCAATATACAATAGAAAGAAACAAACTATTTAACAAGCCAACAATATTATTTCTTACCGCTAAAGGAAAAAAAATTTACCCAAAACTTGTCTATCGTATCGTAAACCATTATCTTAGTAGTGTTACAACAATACACAAAAAAAGTCCACACGTTCTTAGACATACATTTGCAACACACATGCTAAATAATGGTGCCGATTTAAATGCTATTAAAGAAATACTTGGCCATGCCAACCTTTCAGCAACCCAAGTTTACACCCACAATAGCATAGAAAAATTAAAAAACATTCATAAACAAGCTCACCCAAAAGCATAAAAAATTATTTAATTAAAGATAAAAAAAAAGATTTTTCAACGTATTAAGAAGAATCACTAAAATGACCTCTATACTATTTGAATAAACAAACTATAGAGTTGCATGAATTATAAACTATAAAAATAAAAATATGAAAGTAAATTTAAAGGTAAGTTCAGTTCATTTTGATGCAGATAAAAAATTAATTGAATTCATACATGAGCGAGTAAACAAATTAGCAACACATTTTGATAAGATAATAGATGGCGAAGTAGTATTAAAAGTAGAAAATACTAGCTCTACTGAAAATAAAGTTGCAGAAATAAAACTATTAATTCCAGGTAGTGATATGTTTGCCAAAAAACAATGCAAATCCTTTGAAGAAGCTACTGACACAGCCGTTGAAGCCTTAAGAAGGCAATTAAAAAAGCATAAAGAAAAGCTAAGACAAGCATAAAAATAAAATAAATAATATTTTTTATTTGCCAGAAACAAAATCTTTATTACATTTGCAGACCTTTTCAAGGAAAGGTCTGTTTTTTTATGCTAAAACAAGCGTAAAATAACAGAAAAAAGCCGATGTAGCTCAGCTGGCTAGAGCAGCTGATTTGTAATCAGCAGGTCGTGGGTTCGAGTCCCTCTATCGGCTCTTTTAAATGCTTAAAATGTTAAGCATAAATTTTGAAAAAATTGGAATTCGTTGGGGGGATACTCAAGCGGTCAACGAGGACAGACTGTAAATCTGTTGGCTTCGCCTTCGAAGGTTCGAATCCTTCTCCCCCCACAACAAACTTAATAAAGGTAACTTTATTAAAAAGATTTAAAAGCGAGAGTAGCTCAGTTGATAGAGCGTCAGCCTTCCAAGCTGAGGGT
>JBMYXB010000026.1:0-22346 GCA_049608005.1 Vicingaceae bacterium | reverse complement strand
GAGAAACTAAACACATAATGCGAATAAACAAGATATGTTGCTTATTCGATTGTTGGCAATCATTACCACAAAAAGTGTAACAAAAATAATGTAAGAACGTCTTATAGAAAAAACATATCAATGAAATATTTAATTACAATACTTACGCTTTTAATCTCAATGTTTTGCTCATCTCAAACAAAAGATAATCCAACAATTGAAAAAGCTCTTAAAACTTTTGATTTTATTCAAGGAAAGGTAATTAACCAAAAAGATACAATTACTTATTATTTAAAAAATTACAAAAAGAAACCACAGAATTTAGTCGTTTTCATTCAAGGTACTGACGCCAATCCAATATTTTCTTACTCAATCAAAGATAAAAAAGTTGATTATTACCGCTGGTTTGGAGATGACTTTAAAAATTTAGATTCTACATATACATTCGCCATAATACCAAAACCCGGAATGGAAGGCCTTTATAAAAATGATAATGTAGTTATCCCAAAAAAATACTATGAGAAAAATTATTTAGATCATCGTGTAAAACAATTAGATGAATCAATAAAAGATATTATCAAGAACCATTTGGATGAACCTAAGAAAATTATTATCTATGGACACTCAGAAGGTGCTGTAATTAGTGCAACACTGGCTTCAAAAAACAAACAGATTACACATTTAGGATTTTGGTCTGGTAATGTTTTAAATAATTTTTATGAATTCTCATTATTCAACAGAATTGAGTCACTAAATGGAAAGATTTCAGATGAGGAAGCGCATCAAAACATAAAAGGAATTTTAGAATGGTATAAGTCAGTCATTAAAAACCCAAACCTTACTGAACTTGACCATTTTGGTTTCACAAATAAAAGATGGTCTTCCTATGAACGAGCACCAATTGACTATTTAAGCGAAATAGAAATCCCAATATACGCTCTCTTTGGCACTGAAGATGAAAGCACACCTATTGAAACCGCTTACCTTTTACCTATTAAATTTGTTGAGAACAGAAAAGAAAATTTGACTTTCGAAGTTTGTATTGGTTGTAATCATTCTTATCAAAAAGAAACAAAAGAAGGACAGAAATCTCTATGGAATGAGCAGTTCTTGAAATTTATGGAATGGTTTAAAGCTAAATAACGAACTGTCAACACCTGTATAATTCATTGTTAGTTATAACTTACTTACGAAAGTCCTCGTGGACTTTCTATCTGTGATTTATTTGCTAAATTAATGCCAAATTCACGCAACTAATCTTATACACTACCGTTAAGCGAACAAAATTCAAATTAAAAATTCACTTTGCTCTATTTCCTATTATAATCGGGATTGGAACAAAAATCAGATAGCTTAGCTTTTCAATATTTTATGCAACTGTTAAAACAACTCTCCCAACTTTTTTTCAGCTTTAGCTTTATAAGTACCATTGGTTTTAATTATTTTCTTTAATATTTTTTTAGCTGCTGTGGTGTTTTTCATATCAAGTAGCGTTAGGACTTTATGCCAATTGGCCTCCTCATTAAATACAGTTTGTTTGTTTTTTAAAACTGCATCAAAATTTCTTATTGCAGCTGCATTTTGTCCTAATTTATAATAAGATAACCCCATATAAAATTGAGCGTTTACATCTTTTGGATGTTTAGCCACAATCATATCAAACGCTTGTAAGGCCTCTTTGTATTGTCCGTTTTTATACAATTTAATTGCATTTTCTAAAACCTCTTGATAAGTAATTTCTTTGGTAGATTCTTTCAATTCTTTATTGGCAAAACCTTTATCCGTTTTTGCTTCATAATCAGTAGGAACAGTTCCTGTTACAAAACCATCTGCATCATTTAAATTATCTACAGTTTCATATTCTGCCCTATAATCATAAACCTTATAACCGTTAATTACTATCACATTACTTTGGGTAACATCTTTAAACTTTACAGTTTCAGTTGCTGCAACAGTCATCATAACAACTTGTTCGTTTACAACAGATTTACTCTTTTTCATATTTCGGTTGTTTGATTTTGACTCCAACTTTGTTAGTTCATCTTTTTTTAAAACTTCATCAACACTAACATAACCAACACTTTTTGTATTACTTAAGCCTGAAGTTGTTTGTCCTTCTACAACTTTTCCTGTCCTCTCTATCATTTCTTCTTCCTCCTCAACATCCCCCACAATTATCTCTTCATTAACCACATCCATTAATTCAGTTTCAACTATTGTTTCTGGAGCTTCTGCAAGTAAAACGTTTTTGTTATCAGTTATTTCTTCAGGTAATATCTTCTTATCTACATCTTCTTCTAGAGACTCTTTCTCTTGAAGAGTCTTGTCATCAGACATCCCCCTTAATCCCCCTTCAAAGGGGGAATTGTTTTCGTTAAGCGTTTTTTCTACCGCAATTTCTTCATCTATTTCCTTAGCTAAAATCCCCCTGTCTCCCCCTTTCAAGGGGGATTTGTTTTCGTTAATAATTTCTTCTTCAAAAACCCCTTTTAATTCCTCTTTAAAGGTGGAATTGTTTAACTCTTCTTTATTTAAAGCTAAACTGTTATTATTATCTAATGTATTATTAAAAAAAGTAATAGAAAAATAAGCTCCAAAAACAATTACTAAAACTGAAGCTGCTACAAGTAAATTTCTAAAAATTGGAGTATCGTTTTTTTTCTTTGTAATAGCTGTTTTTATTGTACTATCTATTGCAAAAAGCATAGACGAATTTTCGGCATACCTTATACCCTCAAAAGCATCCGAGCACAACTCGCAATCAAGTAAATGTTTTTCTACCTCATGCAATTCTTTTTTAGAAAGCTGATTATTAATATGTTTCAGCATAGTTTCTTTAGAGATGCAAGTCGTATTCGAAAATATGTGATTATGTAATTCTTTCATTTTTATTATTCTTTACGCCCTTAATATCAAACTCCTTAAAGAAAAATTTAGAGCAATCGCCTGGTTCAATCACCCTTATAATCCTCTCAAAGGGATATTTAATCGTTTAACATAATATTGGCCAAATTTCGTTTCCCATTTTGTATGTAACTTTTTACTTTTTTTATTTCGTAACCTGTTATTTGTGCTACTTCATTGTAACATTTTTCTTTTAAAAAAAAGAGTTCAACGCAAACCCGTTGTTCTTCTTTTAAACTTAACATAGCAGTTTCTAACTTTGTTAATGCTATTTCTTTTTCTTCTTTTTCGTGTACAGTAAAAGGTGCTGCAAATGTTTCTTCGTGTTGGTAAGTTGCCTCATATTCGTTTACCCTTTTTAATTTTGTTTGTTGCTTTCTTAAAAACATCAAGCTATGATTACGAGCTACACTATGTAACCACGATTTAAAATTAGCAATGTCATGCTTTTTTAAATCCTCTAATAAATTTTCAAAAATTTGTATCACAGCGTCTTTACTTTCTTCTTCGTTTTTTAAATATTTAAGACAAACACCATAAACCAAATGCGAGTATCTTTGATATAACTCTCCCACTAACAAATTGTTATCAGATTTTTTATACCTGATAATCAACTCATTATCAGATAATGATTGTATATTTTTAGACTTAAATATTTTCATTTATAAATGGAATCCTTTAAAATAAATAACTTTTAAGAATTCTCTCTCTTTAGATGTAAACACTTTTAAAATTCCATAAAAAAATTACACTTTTTTTTATTTATACAGATAATCAACCGTTTATCATAATCAAAAAAAAATAAACACTTTTTTAATTAATTTCGAGGCAACTTAACTTTAAATGTAAAAGAATGAACAAATTTAACAAAACAATATTCGGAATTACTGCCGTTGCACTTACTGTTGCTTGTGGTAGCAACGAAGAGAGCAAACCCCAAGAAGAAGCAAAGGCAACTACCCCTGCTTTTGATGTTAGCCAAATTGACTCTACAATCAATCCTTGTGAGGATTTTGAGAAATATGCTGTAGGAAACTGGTTAAAAGATAACCCCGTTCCAGAATCGGAAAGTAGATGGGGAAGTTTTAACATTGTACACGATGCCAATGAAATTAAATTGCGTGCCATTGTTGATAATGCTGCAAGTGCTAAAGGAGAAAAAGGAACTGCTTTACAACAAGTTGGAGATTTTTATACTTCAGCTTTAGATTCTACAACTACAAACGAGTTAGGAATAACACCTATCCAACCTTTATTAGATAACATTGATGCAGTAAGTAATGTACAAGAACTTGTTGAAACAATGGCAGAAACAAGAAAAAAAGGTTCTGGTTCTATATTTAGTGGATATGTTGGAATTGATTCTAAAAACAGTTCTCAATACATTATGCATTTATCTCAAGGTGGTTTAGGTTTACCTGATAAAGCATACTACACTCCTTCTGACGAAAGAGGTGAAAACATACTTGCAGAATACAAAAAACACATAGCTGCTTTATTTGTATTAGCAGGAAAAGACCAAGCTGCTGCTGATGAAATTGCTACTCAAGTAATTGAAATAGAATCAGATTTAGCTGCTAACTCTATGGATAGAGTACAACGCAGAAACCCTGAATTAACTTACAATAAGTTAACTGTTGCTGAACTTCAAGAATTATGTCCAGCAATAAACTGGAGTGCTTATTTTGAAGTTGCTGAATTAAAAGGTGTAGAAAACGTTATTGTTGGTCAACTTGACTTTATGAAAGCATTGGATAAATCTTTAAACACATTTCCTATAGAAAACTGGAAAACATACATGAAATGGCATTTAATAAATGACATGGCAGGTAACTTAAGTGAAGGTTTTGAAAAACAAGTTTTCTCTTTTTACTCAACTACTTTAAGAGGTACAAGCGTAATGAAACCAAGATGGAAAAGAGCTTTATCTAAATCTAACGGAAACGTTGGTGAGCAAATAGGAAAATTATTTGTTGAAGCTCATTTCCCTGAAGAATCTAAACAAAAAGTTTTAGATTTAATTGGAAACATTAACACTGTGTTTAAAGAGCGTGTTCAAAAATTAGATTGGATGAGTGAAGAAACAAAAGCGAAAGCAATGGAAAAGTTAAGCAAATTTACTTACAAAATTGGTTATCCTGATAAGTGGGAAGATTACAGTTCTGTAGAAATTAATGCCAATACTTTAGCTCAAAACGTGATGAATATTAACTACTTTGGGTACAAGAAAAATGTAAACCGTTTAGGTCAGCCAATTGATAAAGACGAATGGGGAATGAACCCACAAACAATTAATGCTTACTACAATCCTACAATGAATGAGATTGTTTTCCCAGCTGCGATTTTACAACCTCCATTTTTTAATGCTGATGCTGATGATGCCATTAACTACGGTGGTATTGGGGCAGTTATTGGTCATGAATTTTCTCACGGTTTTGATGACCAAGGGTGTAAATATGATGGTGAAGGAAACTTAAACAACTGGTGGACAGAGCAAGATTTAACCAACTTTGGAGAAAGAACTGCTAAGTTAGTTAACCAATTTGATGCTTATGAAGTTGCTGAAGGAAACCATGTAAATGGTAACTTAACTTTAGGTGAAAACATTGCTGATATTGCTGGGATTACTTTAGCTTACTACGCTTTAGAAAAAGCAATGGAAGGTAAAGAAGATCCAATGGTTGATGGTTTTGATTACCAACAACGTTTCTTTTTAAGTTGGGCTCAGGTTTGGCATTCTAATGCTAAAGATGAGTATTTAATTAACCAAGTTAAAACTGATCCGCATTCGCCAACACGTTACAGAACTAACGGTCCGTTAACAAACATGAGCGAATTCCAAAGTGCTTTTGGATGTAAAGAAGGAGAAATGATTGCTCCTGATTCATTAAAAGTTACTATCTGGTAGTCGACAATGTCGGCTGATAATTATTTATAACTGATCCCGCATTTTATGCGGGATCTTTTTTAATTTGAAAACAAATTTTAATGTTTAGAGTGACATTCAAAAAAAGAAAGTTGAAAAACAAAGTTTTAACTTAGCGAAACAGGGAAGTTCCGAAGAATGAGGAAATCACCCTGCTAAGGTTAGTTAAAAGGAAGGTTGAGATTCTCTTTCTTTGCAGTCTTGATTTTTTTCCTTCGTTTTGAAATTCATACTGAGCGAAGCCGAAGTATCAAAAAAAAAAAAAAAGGAAGTGCCCGTCCGGCATAAGGACAATAAAACATTAATCATGAATCTTAAAGACGAATATAACAAATCCTTTATTCAAGAATTGAGTAACAAACTAACATCAAAATCATCAACTTTTGATGTTGATTCTTTTGTAAACTCTATTATTAATAACGATTGGGAACAACGAGAGTTAAAAGACAGAATGCGTTTTGTTACAATTAACTTAAACACCCATCTTAACTGTTCTTATCCTGAACAAATTGAAATATTAAGCAAAATTGTTGCCGATTACAGAGGTTTAAAAGGAATGGTTTTTCCTGATTTTGTGCAAGTTTATGGTTTAGATGATTTAACAACTTCGCTAAAAGCAATGGAGTTGTTTACCCAGTATTCAACTGCTGAATTTGCCATTCGCCCGTTTATTGAAAAGTATCCTGATAAAACCATCGAACAAATGTTTGTTTGGAGTTCTCACAAAAACGAACACTTACGAAGACTAGCAAGTGAAGGTTGCCGACCAAGATTGCCTTGGGCACCAAAACTCAATGAGTTTATAAAAGACCCAAGTGCTGTTTTACCAATTTTAGAAAATTTAAAAAATGACAACTCTCCTTATGTAAGAAAAAGTGTAGCCAACCACCTCAACGATATTTCTAAAGATCATCCTAACCTAGTTTTAAAAACTACCAATAATTGGTTTGGAAAAACAAAAAATACCGATTGGATTGTAAAACATGCACTAAGAACCTTGCTTAAAAAAGGAGATAAAAAAGCACTTTTAATTTTTGGTTTAGACAATTCAGAAAACTTAGAGACAAACAACTTAACACTCTCAAAAAATACCATTAAAATTGGAACGTTTATTCATTTTGGGTTTGATGTAATTAACAACTCCAACCAAGAAAGAAATATCCGCTTAGAATATAAAGTCGCTTTTGTAAAAGCGAATGGCTCTACTTCTAACAAAGTTTTTCAAATTTCTGAATTTAGTTTAAAAGCAAATTCATCAAAACACTTTAAACGTAAACAATGGTTTAAAGAACTTTCTACCAGAAAACATTATCCTGGAAATCATAAAATAACATTGGTTGTTAATGGGGATGAGAAAAGTGAAATTAGCTTAATTTTAACGGAGTAAAAGATAAAGTACAATTCAATATAATAATGGAAAATAAATCCCGAATTGCTCGACTAACTGCCATTCTAACTCAACTACAATCGAAAAAAATTATTACAGCAACTTACCTGGCTCAAAAATACAATGTAAGTGTTAGAACTATTTACAGAGATATTAGAACGCTTGAAGAATCAGGCATACCAATAATTACCGAAGAAGGTAAAGGATATTCTTTAATAAATGGTTTTCAGCTTCCACCAGTAATGTTTACCGAAAATGAAGCCAATGCTTTAATTACTGCAGAGCAACTTATATCAAAAAATAAAGACAAATCTTTTATTGAAAATTATAGTAATGCTCTTATTAAAATAAAAGCTGTTTTAAAGTTTTCTCAGAAAGAAAAAGCCGATTTATTAACGGAACGAATCCGCTTTAGAGAAACTGGCAACAATGACAATTCGAGTAATTATTTAATGACTATTCAATCTGCTATTACAGGTTTTAACTTGCTAGAGATAAAATACAATTCTCTGAATAAAAACATAACTAAACGAACAATAGAACCTTTTGCAATTTACAGCACTCAAGGTAATTGGTTGTTAATTGCTTTTTGCAGATTACGTAAAGAATTCCGAGTATTTAGGATTGACTTAATACAAGAGTTAAAACTCGAAAACACAACTTTTGAACCTCACAATATGTCATTAGAAAGATATTTTGAAATATGTAAAGAAAAATATCAAAACACCCCTGACACACCCTTGTCATAACCCCACTTTATTTTTGCATTATTATTTAATTAAACACATTAATAAAAATGGAAAAAACAGAAAAAGAAGCATTTAAAATTATCGGAATTAAGATAAGAACAACTAATAAAAATGAGCAAGCAGCAAAAGATATTCCTGCTCTTTGGAATAAATTTATGACTGAAAATTATGTTGAAAAAATACCTAACAAAATTGATTCTTCAATTTTAGCTATTTACACCAACTACCAAGGTGATCATACAGAACCTTATGATACTATTATTGCCTGTAAAGTAAGTAGTCTTAAAAATATTCCTGAAGGAATGGTTGGTCAAGAATTTACAAAAGGAAATTACATGAAATTTATTGCCAAAGGAGATTTAACACAAGGGGTAGTTTATAATGCCTGGGTTAATATTTGGAAAAAAGATTTAGAGAGAGTTCACATTGCTGATTTTGAGGTGTATGGAGAAAATGCTCAAAACCCTAAAGATGCAGAGGTAAATATTTTTGTATCAGTAAAGTAAAATTATGAAACCATTAGACAACTTTTATTTAGACAAAACAGAACCGAATAGAAGTTGTCTTATTGCTTTAAAAAAAATTATACTAGACTATAATTCTGAGTTAGAGTCAAGATGGTATTATCGCTTACCATGTTTTATGTACAAAAATCAGATATTTTGTTACTTATGGATTGATAAAAAGACGCAACATCCATATATAGCAATTGGAAAAGGTGTTAAAATTAACCATCCAGATTTAATCCAAGGAAAAAGAACTTTTGTTAAACTATTACCGATAGATCCCACGAAAGATATTCCAATTGAAAAAGTCTATACTATATTTAATATGGTTATGAAATTATATTAAAAGATTACTCATTAATTGCATTCCACAATAAATCCTTCAGTTCTACTAATCCTTGCTGTGATACAGAAGAAATAAAAATATGCTGAACTTTTGGTAAATCTTTAGTTATTTCAGCTTTCAACTCATCATCTAACATATCAGATTTTGAAATGGCTAAAATTCTATCCTTATCTAACAATTCTGGGTTGAATTGTTTTAATTCATTTAAAAGCGTATTGTATTCTTTTTGAATATCATCACTATCTGCAGGAACTAAAAACAGTAATACAGAGTTACGCTCAATGTGTCTTAAAAAACGAAGTCCTAACCCTTTTCCTTCATGTGCACCTTCAATAATACCAGGTATATCTGCCATCACAAAAGATTTATGATCTCTGTAACCAACAATACCTAAATTAGGTACCAAAGTAGTAAAAGGGTAGTTGGCAATTTCGGGTTTTGCTGCAGAAACAACAGAAAGTAAAGTTGATTTTCCTGCATTAGGAAATCCTACTAAACCAACATCTGCTAGCACTTTTAATTCTAAAATTTTCCAAGATTCTTCATAATCTTCTCCTGGTTGTGCATATCTTGGAGCTTGATTGGTAGAGTTTTTAAAATGGTTATTTCCTAAACCACCTCTTCCACCTTTGGCTAAAATTTGCTCTTCGCCATCTTCTGTAATTTCAAAAAGTACTTCACCCGTTTCAGCATCTTTAGCAACTGTTCCTAATGGTACATCAACATAAATATCTTCTCCTTCAGCACCAGTACTTGTACTTTTACTTCCTCCTTCACCATGTCCTGCTTTAATATGACGTTTATGCTTAAGATGTAAAAGCGTCCACATTTGAGCATTACCTTTTATGATAACGTGACCTCCACGTCCACCATCACCACCATCAGGACCACCTTGAGCAATATATTTTTCTCTTCTAAAATGTTTTGATCCTGCTCCTCCTTTACCAGAACGGCAATGAATTTTTACGTAATCAATAAAGTTAGACCCAGCCATGTTAAAATTAGTGTATTGGTAAATTAATTAGCTTAGAGATAAAACTTAGTACCTCTAATATTTTACTAATGATTATCTATTGCTGTGCAAAGTCTGTCAAAAATTTCTTCGATAGAACCTATTCCATCTATTTTTTCAAACTTATTTTGAGCACTATAAAAATCAGCTACAACAGCAGTTTGCTCGTTATAAACTTTAATTCTATTAGCAATTACCTCTTCATTAGCATCATCAGCTCTACCACTATCTTTTCCTCTAAGCAACAACCTTTTTATCAATTCTTCCTCAGAAACATTTAATGCTAACATTACTGATATAGCTGTTTCTTTAGATGCTAAAAAAGCTTCTAAAGCTTCCGCTTGAGTTGTAGTTCTTGGAAACCCATCAAAAATAAACCCTTTTGCTTCAGGATTTTTATCCACTTCAGATTCTAACATTTTAATGGTTACCTCATCAGGAACTAAATTACCACCATCAATATAAGTTTTGGCTAATTTTCCTAATTCGGTTTCACCTTTTATATTTGCTCTAAAAATATCACCTGTAGATAAATGAACCAAATTGTATTTGTTCACTAATTTTTCTGCCTGTGTTCCTTTTCCTGCACCCGGAGGTCCAAACAATACTATATTTAACATCTTTTTATTCGTTTAAAACGTATATTGAACTTAAATTTCTTCCTAAACCATCGTAATCTAAACCATATCCTAAAACAAAATCGTTCGGAATTTCTTTTCCTGCATAATCAATAGGATGATCTTTTTTATACGCTTCAGGTTTGTATAATAATGTAGCTATTTTAATACTTTTTGGATTTTTTTCAGAAAGTATATCGTAAAGTTTTACCAAAGTATTACCTGTATCTACAATGTCTTCTACAATAATTATTTCTCGCCCTTCAATAGACTCACTTAAACCTATTAATTCGTTTACTTTCCCTGTAGTACTTGTTCCTTCGTAAGAAGCTAATTTTACAAAAGAAACAGTACATTCTAAATCTATTGATTTTAACAAATCAGAAAAAAACATAAAAGATCCGTTTAAAACTCCTAAAAAAAGAGGCATAGAACCTTTGTAATCTGCATTAATTTGAGCAGCAACATTCTTAACAGCAACTTGAAGTTTCTCTTCAGAAATGTAGGGCTTAAATGACTTATCTTTAACTGTAATTATTTCCATATCAGTATTTCGTGACAAATGTAATTAATTTAACTTGTGAACCATCAAATAGTCATCAATTTACTACATTTGTAATCTAATTTTTTTTTATGAAAGCACAAGTAAGTATAATTATGGGCAGTACTTCTGACTGGCCAGTAATGCAAAAAACAGCTGATTTTTTAAACGAAATGCAAATTCCTTTTGAGGTTAATGCTTTATCAGCACACAGAACTCCTGAACAAGTAGAAAAATTTGCAACAAATGCAAAAGATAATGGTATTAAGGTAATTATTGCTGCTGCAGGTATGGCAGCACATCTACCAGGTGTTATTTCTTCGTTAACTCCACTTCCTGTAATTGGTGTTCCGATTAAAGCTTCTTTAGATGGTTTAGATGCTTTGTTAGCAATTGTTCAAATGCCTCCAGGAATACCTGTTGCAACTGTAGGTATTAACGCGTCTTTAAATGCTGGAATTTTAGCAGCTCAAATTATTGGAGCAGGAGATGAAAGTATTTACAACAAAACTGTTGAATACAAAGAGAATTTAAAAGTGAAAATTTCTAAAGCAAATGATGATTTAGCATCACATAAATTTGATTATAGAACGAACTAATAATTCATTTTAACATCTTAGAAATCCTTATCAGTATTGCTGATAAGGATTTTTTATTAGAAGGAAGATTTTTGTAATGCTTTTGGTTTATTAACGTATTTTATCGAAATTTCAAAACCTCCATTACCTCCTGTTACATTAGAGGTTTCTGAGATGTTATAATCATAAGAAACACCAAGCATAAAATCAGAAAATTCTAAATAAACCTGTGGGATTATAGCATCGCTTAAACGATAATGACTACCAAAATAAATTGCCCCTTGCTTAAACATTCCTGAGTACTTAGTTGAGTTACCAAAACGTAATTTAAAAAGTAGGCCTGGAGTAATTTCTTTAAAAGAACTTTGCTTAGCGTAAAACACAGATGGCACTAATGATATTTTAGAATCGCTTAAATCAAATGTTCCAGAAAATTGAGCAACAATTTTAACTGGCAATACATCTTCCGAATTATTTAAAAAAGTTTGTTTTGGCTTGTTGAGATGATAACCCGCTATACCAAAATTAAAACTTGACAAATCACTTCCTAAAAAAGCTGTTTTAGAATTTTTAAACTCATAATAGATACCTGTTCCTAAATCAAAATACCTTGATGATAATAATCCAAATCTTTCGTTTGAATTAACTCTAGGATCAAATCTTTCTCCATTAAATTGATTACCCCAAGATAAGGCATTTAATTTAGCAGAATACTGACCATAAGCAGTTTGTATTCCTAAAGATACTGTTTGATTTCTTGCAATTGCTAACACACCTGAAAAAGATAAACCAACTTGCAAGTTGCCAAATTCAGATTTTCCCGCAACATCTTTATAAAAATTAGCCCCCAATCCTATAAAGCTTCCTTTTTTATTTTTTTTTGTGATAGGAGCATCAAAAGAAGCTCCATAAGTTTTAAACGCATTTCCGAATGCACTCCATTGTGTTCTATAATTTAAAATACCTCTTATGCTTCCATTAAAAACACCTGTAGCTCCAGGATTGATAAGCTGAGGAGTTTGATTAAATTGAGAAAAATGCACATCTTGAGCTAAAGAACTACTGGACACAAGTAACACTCCGAAACATATACTTAACAGTTTTTTCATTATCTAACTAAAGTTATGTTACCAGATTTATTTAATACTTCTCCATCTGTAAATGTTACTTTTAACATATACATATATATTCCAGAAGTTACTTTATTTCCATTAAAATACCCATCCCAACCAACATCTACAGAAGAGGTAGAAAACACACGTTCTCCCCAGCGATCATAAATATCTAAAGAAGCCGTTTCTATTTGCCCTCCATAAATATAAAGTACGTCATTACTTCCATCATCATTGGGTGAAAAAGCATCAGGAACTGAAGCTCCTTTTGGTGGTGGAATAACCTCTGGCACATAATAAGCGGTAATAATATCATTTCCTAACACTGTAAAGCTAACATTAGAGCTTGTAGATGTAGGTGAAAGTGAATGAAAGTTACTTCCCCAATGATCAAATAAAAAGTTACTTATTGGTGTTTCCGTTAAATTAATTTGAGTTCCAGATCTATAACTTTTAACTACCGATGTTGTAGTCATATCATGAAAAACAGAATTACTATCTATCTCAAGTTCTCCCATAGATATAGGGCTAACTTTAAAATTAATATTATAGTATTTTATTAAAGCAAAATTTGCCACAATGTTATCAACCTGATCTACAGTAATAGTTACATTTGAATTTGTTGAGTTTGGAGAGAAAGGGGTGCTGTTAGAAGTCCAATTAACAAAAACGTAACCAGGAGCAGGAGTTGCTACTAAATTAAGTGTACTTGTTTCTGGATAAAAACTTGAATAACTGTAAAAAGGAGGGGTATTTCCGTCTATTGAAATATTGCCACCACCAGGTATATTAACATCAAAAGTTAATTCTACTGTATCTCCAATTAAAACAAAATGAGCAACAACACTATCTGCCTGTATTATGTCTAATGAATTATTTTCGTTTGTAACAGCAGAGTCTAGCGTATTATTAAAAACTTCCCAATGACTAAACATATAGCCTGTATTTTCTGAAGCTTCTAAAAGAATAGGTATGTTTCCAAAATAATTTCCAGTAAAAGGATAAGTATTTGGTGATATAGAATTAATTTGAATATCACCTGCTCCAGATGGAAAAGTGTTGTAAACCATAGGGTATGGACCAACAACTCCATAACAATCTTCTAAACCTTGATTTAATGCTACACATCTTGTGTTAATAAAATCTCTAACATCTTGCACATTTTGTTGCCAGCCAGCCATTGTACCACCCCATTTAGCAACCTGCCCAGGCATTTCTGGGGTTATAATATTGATAAGGCTATCTAAAACATTAATCATATTAGTACATTTAAAAGTAGTGTTAGATAAATCAATGTATCTAGATATATAATATTGTTCAAATGTTGGATTATCCATTAAAGCATTTAAAATAACAGTATGCCCATCTCCTCCAGGGTTGGGCAAGTTATCAATATTACAAGGGTCTGCATTTGCACTTGGATCTGGAATTCCTGTAAAATTGGTATAATGCCCAAAAACAGCATCCATATCCCAAAGTGAATACCTCCATTTTAATTTACTACCTGTGGTATCCAAACCTCTCCACCAAGAGGTATTCCAATTGAGCATATCTTTATTTACGATATAAGAGTTTAACACAAAATAATCAACTAAACTTTTCCATTTATACTGACTAGTAACATAATCAAAATTAGCTTGAACTGCCATATTATTTGATGTTATGTAGTTTAAAAGGGTTGTCCAATCTGTTGAAGCATTATTACCTCCATACTCAATTGAAAGCCCTCCCCATCTGGCTAAATATTGAATATGATTATCACTGTCCTTCCACTGCTCATCTTGACCATAATAATAATCCATAAAATCAGGATCATCAACTTTTTCACGAGATTCATACACTCCCCAATACTGTCCATTTACATATAAAATACAAGCATCATAAGTTCTTTCATCTAAATGTAAATCTCCTGTTTGAGATAATGTTTGTACATAAGCATCTCTCATGTGCATCGCTCCATTCTCTTCAGGGTAATTATCACTAGCTCCTGCTTTTAAAATAATTCGTTGAAATTCATCTCTTGATTTATGTGCAAATATTTGGTGATCTATTGAATGATTATACCCATACTGATCTCTGGAAATAAAATCAACCCCTCTTTGATCATAAGCCCACGAATCGTTACCATGTTTATTAAAATCTCCTGTCACTTCAGATTGCATTACTCCTGCTCTATCAAAAAATTCTAACGAACCTACAGGATCAATTTGGCTTCCATTCATCAAAGTCATAATATTATCTCCACAAATAGAAATAACAGGTACTGTATGAGATGAGTTAATAAAATAAGTATCCGTTTCTATAAAACTTGGCAATACGCCAGCTACAGCACTAAAACACCTGGCTCTTAAAACTGTTGTTGCTGCAAT
Organism: Vicingaceae bacterium; assembly: GCA_049608005.1. Taxonomy (GTDB): domain Bacteria; phylum Bacteroidota; class Bacteroidia; order Flavobacteriales_E; family Vicingaceae. The sequence goes on along the minus strand of JBMYXB010000026.1, from coordinate 7,320 downwards.
ATTTATTGGTGTAGAATAAGCTGTTGATGCCATTGTTGGCACAGAGCCATCGATTGTATATCTAATGGTTAAGCTTGGGTCTGGTGTTGTTATAGAAACGGTTTGTGCAGCAGTATAAAACCCAGCACTTACACTAAAAACTGGAGTTGTTGCATATGTTGAAACTGTACCAGAGTTTGAAGCATTTGGTGTTGGTGATGAAAACAAAGTCCAGGCAGATGCACCATCTGTAACCCTTCCTCTAGAATGATTATTTTGTGTGGGAACAATTGTAAGACTATCTATAAGAACACCTGCATTAGTTAGTATAATTTGTTCATTTTTAGTTTGAGTTAATTTAAAATTAGTATGAATTTGTCCACCATTAATTGTTCTTCTTCCATTACAAAAAACCATTAAATAACCATTTGCAGGAACGGTAATACTACTCGGAATCTGAAATTTTGTAATGTTATTAAACTTATCACTTAAATGATAACCATTTAAATCTACAGCAGTACCTGATGTGTTATGCAGTTCAATCCAATCTTCGTTTTCTGAGTATGAATCTTGAACCGTATTAGTATTTGCACACGAGTACTCGTTAATTACAATTTGTGCATGTACATTAGCTGAAAAAAACAAAACACTAATTACTATAATAACTTTATAAAATGGGGTCATAATACGATATAATTATTTATTGGTTTGTAAGATACAAATTCGAGTATAAAAATAAAAGCAAACAAAAATTGATTGTTGCTTTCCTAAAAAGTTGTTTTTCTATTTTTTTCGTTCTAAAACATAATGTGTAATCAACAACATCTCACCCTTAAGAGAATAAGTATCAATTAATTGCCAATCGTTTCGCTTTAATTCATTCAAAACTTTTACCACCCCATTCATACCTCCAAAATTTTTAGTAAGAATTTCTTTACCATTATTTTTACCCGTATAAAGGGCTATTCTTGCCAAGCTAGATGCTCCGCCTTCCATTGTTCTAAATTCTCCCTCTTTATTTAAACGTAATTCTAAAACAATGTAATCTCCTTTAATTGTTTGTTCTTTTAGTTTACTAGCAAGGCTCACATCATTTTGTGCATTAATATTGCTAATTATAAATCCTAATAAAAAGATGCAAATTATTTTTTTCATAATATGTTTTAAAAAATTAATTTATCGGGAAATAAATTTCCGTTTTCCAATTGGATGGGTTTGGTTCAGTTGCAGGATCTGTAAGGTACGACTCCCAAGGTGGTCCATTAACCACAACTTTGTTTTTTCTCATATATTCATTTATTCCAAAATAAGTTTCTGGCAATCTATCATAAGAGCCATAATGTGTAGCATAAACAACTTTTGTTTTTGGCATAACATTTAAATGGATATTTCCATTACTTAAAACGGTAGAATCTTTAATTGGAATTCCTATTTCAATATCTACTTTATCAGCAGACCATAAATGATAAATAACTAACGGAAAACCTGCTGAGACTGCATTTAACTCTTCTAAATATTGATTAATTCTCTCAAAGCTTTTACCCTGTATATTATCCATCTCTTTTTGCTTAACAGTATCTCTAATTGACAACATCCAGATTGCTTCATCTAACATTTTTTCAGCTACAACAACCCTGTGTATTTTAGGTAAATCTTCGGCATAAAGTTTTAAATTTTGCAAACCTTTTTCATAATCTGAAGCGACCATCCCTTCCATAAACAAACCAAAAAATTTAGCAAAAGGACTAAAACCAAAATCAACGGTTAAGCTCCATTTTACTTCCACACCATCTGCTACATTTGTAAAACTCCAATTAGCAAGAGCATCTCCCATCCCAAAATTTACCACTGTTTTAATAGTGTCATCTTTAATCGTTTCAACTATTTTTATTGTTCCTTCATCTACTTCTTTATGTTTGCTGTGCCATCTAAAACTTGCTCCTTCGCCATAAGATGGATTAGAAAATTTATCTTCTAACTTGTATATTTCAGGATCTTTATCAGCCCATGCTGACCAATTTTTCCATTCTTTTAAGTTGTTTACTTGATTAAAAACTATCGCTTTATCAGCATCTACTACAATTGTTCTTTCTAAAAAAAAGTTACTTGGTAAAAACACCGAAATAACACTCCCAAAAACAATAACTAATACTAAAATGATTAGTGCTCTTTTAAAAAAACTCATAATTACCTTTTTCTCCTATAAAAGTAATCTAATATATTTATTCAAACAATTTAAAACTCAAGCATTCTCTAAAATTTCATATATTGCCAATTTTTTTAAGGTTTTAATGGCATTTTTTAGTAAAAAAATATTACTCCTTTGTACTTTACTTTTAAGTATTTCTAATACACTATTTGCATCTATTTATAATGATGATAAAAAGCTAAAAAAAGATACTGTTAGTGCTTTGGTAATTACCCCTACCAACCCCTTATACAATTCTATCACCAACTTATCTGGCAATAAAATTATTACACTTATCGATTCTTTATTAGATTTAGATGAAGTTCCTTTAGATTTAATTAAGGAGATTAATTCTTATGCCGAAAATCGACTTTTAGAGCATGATTTCTATAATTCTCTAACTAATTTTTATGAAAACTCTGCTATTCCTTCTAACTCAACTTACGGAAAATGGGATACCAGAAATGTTTCGCCATACAATGAGTCTATTTGCAAAATGGACACATCAATTACCTTAACTTTAACCGATAGCAAAAACAATTGCAACTATATTCCTCCAATTAAAGACCCTGTTGTTACCTCTAATTTTGGATGGCGAAATGGTAGAAGCCATAACGGAATTGATTTAGATTTACAAGTATGGGATCCTGTTGTTGCTGCTTTTGATGGAATGGTGAGAATATCTCTGTATCACCCTGGCTATGGCAGAGTAGTTATTATTAGACACTATAACGGATTAGAAACTCTTTACGCTCACTTACACCGGTTAAAAGTAAAAGCTGGAGATATTGTTGAAGCCGGACAAGTAATTGGCTTGGGTGGTAATTCCGGACAATCTTCTGGTAGCCATTTACATTTTGAAGTGAGGTACAAAGGGAAACCGCTAAATCCGAAACACCTCATTTCGTTTAAAAACAACAAATTACTAAGCGACTCTTTACTACTTACTAAACAAAAATGGAATTATTCTGTTTTACCTTTAGGGTTAGAATATCACACCATTAAAAGTGGAGATTTTATGTATAAAATAGCTAATCGTTACGGAATATCCGTAAGTAAACTTTGTGAGATTAACGGAATTAGCAGAAACAAAACGTTAATTGTAGGAAGAAAATTGAGAATAAGATAATGCTAAACATTACCAATTATACCGATCATCCAACACGAATAGGATATACTGTATATCGTTTTTACGAAAAAGAACGAGCCAACTATTTTGAAGAACTCCTTACTAAAAACAATATTTATTTTGAATCTACTGTTGAGGAACTTGAGAATACAATATACCTTTTTGGAGTAAAAAAGGGTGATGCACAACAAGCAATGAATGCAAACTATTTGGTAAGTGCAAAGTATAGAAACAAAATAATACCTAATGTTTATTTTAGATGGGGCTTAATACTTTTTTTTATAGCTGTTATTATCTTGGCTATTATTGGTGCAATTCTTAAAACCTAAAGCCCAAAGTAAACGTAATATAATGTTCTTTTAAATTAGTTGTTGCAAACTCATTTTCATTAGCATTAATAATGGTTTCAACATTTTTACTTTTTAATGAATAAGCCATATCTAAATAATAACTATCCATTTTAATTCCTAAACCACCTGAATAGATAGAAGCCCCGCTATTAAATCCAAAATTACCTGTTAATGGATCACCTTGCAAGCGATACCCCAAACGAACCCTTAATGGATCAAACCTAATTTCTGTACCAACTCTTAAATTTTGAGCAAATTTAAAATTGTTTCTAATGTTATTGTTTTCGAAAGAAAAATCGGCACTCTGCCCATATTCTTTATCTTCTGATAATCTAGCAGAGGCATAATCCACAACTTCATAATCAACATTTACAACCCCTTTATTACCTATTACCACACTTGCACTTGTAACAAAACGGTAAGGTGTGGTTACAGTATAATTAAACGAACCAGATGGAGATTCGTCAACAAAACCTGTTCCATCTTTTTTCTCTGAACTAACATCAGTCTTGTATTTATCTGTTAAAGTTAACACTGTTGGCGTATGAAAAGCTGTACCTAAGCGTAACCAATCTGTTGCTTTATAAATCAATCCTAACTTTAAATTTACACCTGCTCCGGTTGTTTTTACATAATCGTGCACTGTATAAGACTTAAACTCCGTTAAGGTATCAGAAGGGTCAGCACTTTCGGTATATGTTCTATCATAAACATATCTAACTGTTGGCACACCAACCAAAGCACCAACATACAACTTGTCTAAATAATTACCCCCTAAAGCAAAATACATTTCGCCCGAACCACCTCTTGTTTTATAATTGGTACTTTGTTTTATATTTGATGAATTTGCAAATACATGATTGTATTTTAAAGAATCGCCAGCTATTGGATTAACTAAAAATGTTTGATATGCTAAACTTGAAGAAAAAGGAAACTCATTATAAATATCATCTTCAAAAATGCCAGTATTTACATTTAACTCATCAGTAAAATTACCTAAGCTAGATGCATTTGTTGTACTATTTATAGATATGTTAGAGTTGTAATTACTCGTTCTATTATACCCTATACCAATACTAACAGTCTCCCATTTGCCGCTTGCTTTAAAATTACCTACTAAGCCAACATTTGCGAAATGAAAATTTAACTTACCATCTGTAACCAAACTCCCATCAGTACTACTCTCGCTATAAGCGTAATTAAAAGCAGGAGTAAAAGAAAAATCCGAGCTTTTATACACTCCTATTCCTCCAGGATTTATGCTTAGTGCCGACATATTAGCCCCTAACGCTCCAAAAGATCCTCCCATGGCAATAAATCGTGCATCGCCATAATGATCTAATTCTGAATAACGCAAAACATCAAATTCGTTTTGAGCTTTTAACACATTAATTAGCATCAAAAACAGTAGTGTATATATTGTTAAATTTTTCATTTTAAATCGTTTTAAGGCTAATTATTACCTTCTTCTTTGGCTGTTAGATTTACTTTTAGCACCGCTACTTCTTGTACCTCCAGAAGATCTAGTACCCCCCTTACTTCTATTGTAACTTCCCGAAGGTTTTCTATACGTTGGCTTAGCTGTTCTTTTTGGTGTAGAATAACTAGGCTTTGGCTTATTGTACGGACTTCTAGGATGAGTGTACGTGCTTTTAGGCTTTGTATAAGATGGCTTTCTAGTGCTATTTCTTGGATTACTATAAGTGTTTCTAGGCTTAGTATACCCACTACCAAACCTAGGGTTTCTTGTATTATTGTAACCACTATTTATTCTAACAGGTTTTGTTCTTGGATTATTATAACCCTTTACATTTCTGTTAGGAGTAGCTTTAGGAGTTCCATATCCTGTACGTCCAGAATTTGTTCGAGTATTTTTGTACTTGTTGCCAGTACTAGTTCTCGTTGGTTTGCTTGCCGAACTTCTTACTGCATGTTCATATCGCTGCCCAAAAGTTTTAGGCTTTTTGTTAGATATCGTATTAGACCCATAAGAACTAGAACGCCTTTTACCATAACCTGTAGCACTAGATCTCCCTCCTCTTTTTCCGTAATAATAACTGTTTCTATCATAACTGTTATAATAATTGTTAGAAGCATAAAATCCACCATTATTATAGTAACCTCCCCAATAAGACGAACCATAATATCCATTATAACCATAGTTGCCTGCACCACAATAACCGTAATTACCAGAATATCCCCATCCCCAAGACCATCCTAACGACCATCCGCCATAATAAGACCATCCTAAATTTAAGTTATTGTATCTAGGGTTCCACCAATTGTAACTTGTATAAATACTTGTCCCATAATTATATGGATTTTGATCATACCAATAATAGTTAGTGTAATAATCATCATAATAACCATAAGAGTTAGGGTTTCTTCTAAATCTTTTTATTCTTGAAGAGTATTCATAATCGTAATATTCATTTTCAAAATCATAATCATTACCATTATAGTAATTATTAGTTATTTGAGTGTTTCCATTTTCATCAATATAATAAGTAGTACTATCTGTAATACCCATTTTTGTGTTATAAGCTGCTTGTTTTTCTGCAGTCCTATTATCAATATAATAATCTGTTGCTGTAGTGTACTCATCTTCAGAAACACTTTCTTCACTGTTAACAATTCCAACATCTTTTTTTGACTTCTTACTTGGTTTAGAATAAAAATCATCCTGAGCCAAAACAGAACTTAACACTCCTAATAAAGTAACAGTTAACGTAATTAATTTCATATTTTTCATAATCTATCCTCCTTATTTTTTTATGCTTTTAACTTGCAACAACTTTTGTTAATATTCTGTTAAAATCATTTTTATCAAAACAACAACTTTTGTGCCAAAACAATCTAATTATCTAAGTTTGATGTAATACATCTTGACTCGATTCAAAAAGCATACAAAACACAAGGAAGAAAAATAGCTATTTAGCAGGCTTCAACTCAAACAAAACACTGCAATTAATCCCATATAATTGCAATAAACAGTAGCGAATTAACCACCACATCTGCAACAAGCTCTACCGAAACATCTTTCCAAAAATTACTTTTGTTTTTTTTATGATATTTTTTATTGCTATAAATTTCATCCTCATAATAATTATCTGAGTCATTATTATTTTTAGATTCGCTAATGTTTTGATTTTTAAGGTAATCTTTTTCGGTATAATAATGATGAACAATTATGCTATCGGTTTTAGACAAAACAAGTTTACTATCTTTATTATGAGAGCCATCTTGAGCAAACAAAGAAGCATTTATAAAAAGTAACAAAACCAGTGGAAGTAAATATGTTTTAATAAAGTTCATTTAAGTTAGATTTAATTAATTTTACACTATAAAATTTAATAGTTCTTTTGATTATAACATCAAAAATTATACCTAAAATATAAAAATGGCAAAAAATTTCACATCAAGAGCAGCAGATTATTCAGCTTGGTATAACGAATTAGTAGCAAAAGCTGATTTAGCAGAGCATTCGGCAGTTAGAGGCTGCATGGTAATTAAGCCTTACGGTTACGCAATTTGGGAAAAAATGCAAGCTCAATTGGATAGAATGTTTAAAGAAACTGGGCACGAAAATGCCTATTTCCCATTACTTGTACCAAAAAGTTTGTTTGAAGCAGAAGAAAAAAATGCTGAAGGTTTTGCAAAAGAATGTGCAGTTG
>JBMYXB010000025.1:0-22763 GCA_049608005.1 Vicingaceae bacterium | reverse complement strand
ATATCACTTTGCTTTAAGGCTCCAGCATCATTTAATCCATCACCTATCATCATAATTGTATTTTGATTCGCCTTTAAAGCTTTAATATAATTTAGTTTATCTATTGGTTTTTGATTAAAATGAAGGTTGGATGCATTTTTAAAATAAGCGATTAAATTTTCCTTTTCACTGTCATTATCGCCAGATAAAACATGAAGATTGTATGATTTATTTAAGCGTTCTATCGTTTTTTCAAAACCTGTTCTGTATTTATTTTCTATTTGATAAAATCCTTTTATTTCTTCAGCAATTTTAATGTAAATTCGGGTTGACCTTTGATTTTCTTCATCATTACTTTTAACCCATTCTTTTGATCCTACATAAATTTCTACACCACCTATTTGTCCTTTAATTCCTTTTCCTGGCAACTCTTTAAAATCGCTTAAATCATCTATCAATTCTATTTTTCCTTTTAAATAATCATAAAGAGATCTGCTTAGTGGATGAGCCGAATTTCTTACCAAACTTATAATTAATTGCTCATCATGTGCTGTTAATTTTTTACCTACAAATTTTATTGAAGCTTCATTTTGAAAGGTTAATGTTCCTGTTTTATCAAAAATAATATCCGTTACCTTTCCTAATTTTTCTATTACATTTGTATTCTTCAAATAAAGTTGGTTTTCTCCTGCAACACGCATTGCATTACCAAATGTAAAAGGAATAGACAAAGCCAAAGCACAAGGGCAAGCCACAATTAATACCGAAACAATAACATTAAAAATATGCTCTGGAGCAACAATACTCCAAACAACCCCTGCTAAAACACTAATTCCTAAAACAATTAAAATAAAATAATGACTTAACTTAGTATTGATGTTTTCTAAACTATTTACCTCTTCTTTTTTAAAAACACTCTGGTTCCAAAGCTGTGTTAAATAACTCTGGTTTAAGGTATTTATCACTTCTATTTCTATGCTGTTACCGACTTGTTTTCCTCCAGCATAAAGCTGATCTCCTATTTTTTTAGAGATATTTTTAGATTCGCCCGTTACAAAACTATAATCAATACTAGCTTTTCCATTAATTAAAACGGCATCGGTAGGAATAATTTCATCATTCTTAATTAAAAGCCTATCTCCTTTTTCTACATCCTTTACTGGTTTTACAATTTCTTTTTCTTCTATCAACTGGGTTATTGCTAATGGAAAATAAGATTTGTAATCCCTATCAAAAGATAAGGCTTGGTAAGTTTTATCTTGAAACCATTTACCTACTAATAAAAATAAGAGAAACCCAGCAAAAGAATCCATATAACCAGGTCCATTATCCGAAAATATATCATAACTACTTTTTAAATAAAGTGTAACTATCCCTAACGAAATTGGCACATCAAGATTAACTACTTTATTTTTTATCGCTTTAAAAGCAGAAATCAAATAATCCTTTGCCGAATAAGTAATAATTGGAATTGAAAAAACAAAAATTAATGCTGTAAAAAACTGTCTATAAGAATCTAAAAAAGTTGCATCAGGATTTAAGTATTCTGGAAAACTAAATAACATAATATTTCCAAAACAAAAAAGCGTTAAACCTAACTTTACATAAACACTTTTATTAGTTGATTTTTTTTGATTTTCAGCATCAAACTTAACAGCATAACCTATCTTATCAATTAACACCGCTAATTCTCTTAAACTAATCTCATTTATATTAAAGGTAATTAACGCTTCTTTTTTTAAGAAATTAACTTGAGATGATACAACCCCTTTATGCAGCTTGTTTAAGTTTTCTAACAACCAAATACATGAAGTACAATGAATTGCAGGTAAAAACATTCGTACAACTCTTGTATCTCCATCAACAAAATCAAAAAGAGGAATTGCTATTTCTTCTATATCTAAATACTTATATTGATTGGCGTTTTGTGTATGATTTTTTGTTCCTGGAGCAGTTTCAATAGCATAAAACTGATCCATGTTATGACTATTTAAAATTTCATAAACAGATTTACACCCCTTACAACAAAAAAGTTTTTCATCAATTTTTATCGAATCATTTTCGCAATCATCACCACAATGATAACAAGAAATATGGTCTGAGTTAATCACTTTACAAAGATAACAATTGATTTAGCTCGTTTTTAAAACAAGCTAAATCATATTATTATTTTACTTAAAACCTGAGTTCGATATAAGAACTAGTAAAGAAAAGCTTACAACTACAACGTTATTAATAGGTTGTTGGAATTTTAAGTCGAACCTCACATACTTATTGAATCTTAACAATAAATCTTATATCGAACTCAGGTTTAAATCACTTTTTCTTCCTTATTTCTAAATACAAATTGCCCATCAAATTCATCTAATAAAATTTTAGAATCTGGCTTTACTTTCCCTGATAATATTTCTTTAGAAAGAGCATTTAATACTGTTTTTTGAAGTACTCTTTTTACTGGTCTGGCACCAAATTGAGGATCATAACCCAGTTCTGCAATTTTATCTACAGCCTCATCAGTAAACTCTAAATAAACATCATTTTTAGTTAACGTTTTAGCTAAACCTTGTAATTGTATTTTAACAATTTGATGAATATTACCTTTGGTTAAAGGAGTAAACATAATGGTTTCATCAATTCTATTTAAAAGCTCTGGTCTCATTGTTTTTTTCAACAATCCAAAAACTTCTATTTTTGTTTTTTCAATCACATTATCCCTATCAATTTCTCCTAAATCTTCAAAACTCTCCTGTATAATATGCGATCCTATATTAGAGGTCATAATAATAATGGTATTCTTAAAATTTACAACCCTACCCTTATTATCCGTTAACCTTCCATCATCCAATACTTGCAATAAAATATTAAAAACATCAGGATGAGCCTTTTCAATTTCATCTAAAAGAATAACAGAATAAGGCTTACGTCTTACTGCCTCTGTTAACTGTCCACCTTCATCATAACCAACATATCCCGGAGGAGCTCCCAACAATCTAGAAACAGAATGTTTTTCTTGATATTCACTCATATCAATACGAGTCATAGCATTTTCATCATTAAATAAAAACTCACTTAATGTTTTTGCTAATTCTGTTTTTCCTACCCCAGTTGTTCCTAAAAATATGAAAGAACCTATTGGTCTTTTTTCATCTTGTAAACCTGCTCTACTTCTTCTTACAGCATCTGCAACAGCAGTAATTGCTTCCTCTTGCCCAACAACTCTTTGGTGTAAAACATCTTCTAAACGCAACAACTTTTCTCTTTCACTTTCTATTAATTTAGATACTGGAATACCTGTCCATTTAGAAATCACTTCAGAAATTTCTTCTGTAGTTACCTCTTCTTTAATCATTTTTGAATTGGATTGTATTTCAATTAAATCTGTTTTAAAGTTTTCTAGCTGCTCTTCAGCTGCTTTCATTTTTCCGTAACGAATTTCTGCCACCTTACCAAAATCACCAGAACGTTCTGCTTGATCTGCTTCATATTTTAAGTTTTCTATCTCTTCTTTTGCTTTTTGAATCCCTTCAACAACATTTTTTTCGGCTTGCCATTTAGCACTTAAACTATTTTTTGCTTCATTAAGGTTCGCCAGTTCTTCTTTAATTTTTTGCAGCTTTTTTGTATCTCTTTCTCTTTTAATGGCTTCTCTTTCAATTTCCAATTGCATTATTTTTCGCTCCAATTCATCTAAAGCTTCTGGTTTTGAGTTGATTTCCATCCTTAATTTAGAAGCTGCTTCATCAATCAAATCAATAGCCTTGTCTGGTAAAAAACGATCAGAAATATATCGTTGAGAAAGCTCTACAGCAGCAATAATTGCTGAATCTTTTATCTGAACTTTATGATGATTTTCATACTTTTCTTTAATCCCTCTTAAAATTGAAATTGCATCTTCATTTGTTGGTTCATCTACCATTACTTTTTGAAAACGCCTTTCTAAGGCTTTATCTTTTTCAAAATATTTTTGGTACTCATTTAGGGTTGTTGCTCCTATAGCTTTTAACTCACCTCTTGCCAAAGCAGGTTTTAAAATATTGGCTGCATCCATTGCTCCTTCTCCACCTCCAGCACCAACCAACGTGTGTATCTCATCAATAAATAAAACAATATCGCCTTCAGCATTCGTTACCTCTTTTACTACAGCTTTTAGTCGTTCTTCAAACTCACCTTTAAATTTAGCTCCAGCAATTAAAGCTCCCATATCTAAAGAAAAAATAATTTTATTCTTTAAATTCTCTGGTACATCTCCAGCAATAATTCTATGAGCTAAGCCTTCAGCTATAGCTGTTTTACCAACACCAGGTTCTCCAATTAAAACAGGGTTGTTTTTAGTTCTTCGAGATAAAATCTGCAATACTCTTCGTATCTCCTCATCCCTACCTATTACCGGATCTAACTTATTTTCTTTGGCTAATTCGTTTAAATTATTAGCATATTTCTTTAAAGCGTTATACTGCTCTTCCTGACTTTGAGAAGTAACATTACTGCCCTGCCTCAATTCTTGAATAGCAGCCTTCATTGTTTTCTCCTTAACTCCACTATCTTTTAAAAGATGAGAAATCGTATCGCTAGTATTTAATAAGCCTAATAATAAATGTTCAATTGAAACATATTCATCTTTAAACTCTGTTAATAGTGATGTTGCCTTTTGTAAAGCTTTATTCGTATTTTGAGATAAATATTGATTTCCGCCACTCACTTTAGCGTAAGATGCTATAATCTTATCTAAGGCTTGAGTAAATATATTTAAATTAACTCCCGATTTTTGTAAGATAAAAGGAGCTACATTTTCATCTACTTCTAATATTCCTTTTAATAGATGTCCTGTTTCTATCGATTGATTTTGCATTTCAGATGCAATTTGTTGTGCTTTCTGAACTGCTTCTTGAGATTTTATGGTAAAATTATTCATGTTCATAATATTCAAAATTTTAGTTCGATTAGGAGCTATCAAAAAACTAACCAATCCATTTTTATTTGTTTTTTAAGTATTATTGACACAAAAAGATCAAAAAACACGTCATAATGACAAATTATTAACTAAATAACAAAAAATACAATTTATTAATACTGATTAAAATCACATTACGATAAAATACTACACTTAGCAACCACTAATTACCCTCTCCATTTATAGCATTAAGTTTTACGTTGAATCTCTCTAAAATAAATACTTTTATTTTTTAAATTACGTTTGCGAGCTAAATCATAGTTTTGATATTGCAAAAAAAAGGTTACATCAATTTATTACCTTTGACAATCAGAAAAAAAGTTAAGACTTAATTAGCCAATACTTATACTATTTGAACCCATCTACAAACACACCACAACGTATTACCGACCAATTTGGGCGAATACACAACTACTTGCGTATTTCATTAACCGAGCGTTGCAATTTACGTTGTACTTATTGCATGCCCGAAGAAGGAATACAACTTTCTGAAAAAGAAAATGTACTCACGCACGAAGAAATTATTGCTTTAGCTAAAGAGTTTGTAAAACTGGGAGTAAACAAAATCAGATTAACTGGTGGCGAACCACTCATCAAAAAAAACATTGAAAAAATAATTAGAGAATTAACCGCTTTACCCATTTCATTAGGAATTACTACCAACGGAATTTTATTGGATAAATACATTGATTTATTTAAGGAATGTGGTGCTAAAGACATCAACATTAGTTTAGATACTTTAGATAAAGAAAAGTTTGAATTAATGACCCGTAGAGATTACTACGATAGGGTAATGAGTAACATTTACCAATGTATTTTGGCTGGTTTTAATGTTAAAATTAATGCCGTTTTAATTAAGGGAACTAACGATAATGAAATTGTTGATTTTATAGAATTTACCAAAGATAAAAACGTATCGCTTCGTTTTATAGAATTTATGCCTTTTGATGGTAATAAATGGGATACAAGTAAAGTGGTAAGTTTGGATAATGTGTTAGAAAAAGTGAATGAGCATTATGCTGAAAGCGATATTATTAAATTAGAAGATAAGAAAAACGATACCACTAAAAATTATAGAATTAAAGGTTACAAAGGTTCTTTTGGAGTAATTAGTACCGTTTCTAATCCGTTTTGCGACAGCTGCAATCGAATACGATTAACCGCTAACGGTCGAATTAAAAACTGTCTGTTTTCTGCTACAGAAACCAACTTACTAAACCCTTTAAGAGCTGGAGAAGATTTAGTTCCTCATATTTTAGGAGCAATTTACCCAAAACATAAATCGCGTGGCGGAATGATTAAGGATGAAGATTTTTTTGATAAGGAAAAGAATACCAAAAACAGAGCAATGATAAGTATTGGAGGGTAATGAATTTGTCATTACTGTAAAGGTTAGGTAATTCGTGGTCAGTTTTGGTTAAAAACATTAGGAGCAATTCCATCTAAAGATTGATGTGGTCGTTCCTAATTATAATAATACAAATATTTTATAAACGTTCACCTATCAGTACCATTTGCCTCGTAAAACTCCTTTACAAAACGATATTTAGGAGGTTGTTTAGCTTTAATCATCTCATATTCTCCTATCAAAAATTGATACTTCTGGATATAATTGCGTAGTAGTGTTAAATCATCATTAGTACTTCTCATAAAACAAAATTAATTCTTCTTAATTTTGTCCACGAATTACCTAACCTTTACAGTAATGACATATCGTTATAACATAATATAAAGAATAATAATGGAAAACGTAGAAGAAGAAAAAAAATCGCTCAATTTTATTGAACAAATAGTTGAAGAAGATTTAAAAGGAGGTTATTCTGCCGATAAATTAAAGTTTAGGTTTCCGCCAGAACCAAATGGCTATTTACATATTGGTCACGCTAAAGCATTTTGCTTAAATTTTGGTTTAGGAGACAGGTACAATGCTCCTGTAAACTTAAGGTTTGATGATACCAATCCTTCAAAAGAAGAGCAAGAATACGTAGATGCTATTAAGTATGATTTAAAATGGATGGGTTTAGAGTGGGCGGAAGAATGTTACTCTTCTGATTATTTTCAGCAGTTACACGATTGGGCTATTTTGTTAATCAAAAAAGGAAAAGCTTATGTAGATTCTCAGTCTTCTGAGGATATGGCAACCCAAAAAGGAACACCAACAAAATCGGGTGTAAATGGTCCTTTTAGAGATAGAAGTGTAGAAGAGAATTTAGACTTGTTTAACAAAATGAAACAAGGAGAATTTAAAGAAGGAGAACACATTTTAAGAGCTAAAATTGACATGGCACATACCAACATGTTAATGAGAGATCCGATTATGTACAGAGTAATGCACAAGTCGCATCACAGAACTGGTAACGATTGGTGTATTTACCCAATGTACGATTGGACGCATGGCGAATCGGATTACATTGAGCAGATTTCACACTCTTTATGCTCGTTAGAATTTAAACCTCATAGAGAATTGTATGATTGGTTTTTAGATCAAATTCATGATGAAAATATTAGACCAAAACAACGAGAATTCTCAAGACTTAATTTGACTTACACAGTAATGAGTAAGCGTAAGTTGATGCAGTTGGTTAATGAGAATATTGTAAACGGTTGGGATGATCCAAGGATGCCTACACTTTCAGGATTGAGAAGAAGAGGTTACACGCCTGCAGCTATCCATAAATTTATTGATACTGCTGGAGTTTCTAAAAGAGACCAGATGATTGATGTGGCTTTGTTAGAATCTTGTATTCGTGCAGATTTGAATAAAACAACTAATCGTATTATGGCAGTTTTAAATCCTTTAAAATTGGTAATTACCAATTATGAGGGAGATTCTGAAACAGTAATGGCAGATAACAATCCTGAAGATGAAAATGCTGGACAACGAGAAATGATTTTTTCAAAAGAAATTTACATTGAAAGAGGAGATTTCTTAGAAGAATGTCCTAAAAAGGTATTTAAATTAGGAATAGGAAAAGAGGTGCGTTTAAAACACGGATACATTATTAATGGTGAAGAAACCATTAAAGATGCTGATGGAAACATTGTTGAAGTAAGGTGTACTTATGACCCTAAAAGTAAGAGTGGAAGTGGTACAGAAGAAAGTAAACGTAAAGTAAAAGGTACGTTACACTGGGTTTCAGCTTCGCATAATGTTACAGCGCGAGTTAATGCTTACGATAGATTGTTTACAGTTGAAAACCCAGATGGAGACAAAGAGGTTGACTTTAAAGAGTTTATAAATAATGATTCTTTAACGGTTATGGATAATTGTAAAATTGAGTTAGCACTAAAGGATGCAAAACCAAATGAGCGTTACCAGTTTCAACGTTTGGGGTATTTTTGTGTAGATAATGATTCTACTTCAGAAAATTTAATTTTTAACAGAACAGCTACGCTTAAAGATTTTTGGGCGAAGAAGAAATAAGTTGGAAAGTCGAAAGTTAATCAGGTCGAAGGTCAAAAGAGAATTGCAGACTTTAAAGACTTTTAACTTTATAAACTAAGTAATATGGGAAAAATATTTGTAGAAGGAATTAAAATTTATGCTTTTCACGGTTGCTTTAAAGAAGAAGCTGATATAGGTACAAATTTTCAGGTGGATGTAGTGTTGGATGCTGATTTATCTAAACCAGCAGAAACAGATAACATTATGGATGCTGTAAATTATCAAGCAGTATTTACGGTAATTAAAGAGCAAATGGCAATCCGTTCTAACTTATTAGAAAATGTTGCCAAACGCATTACAGAAACACTTTTTAATGATTTCCCTGAAGTAACAAAAGTTAAGTTGAAAGTAAGCAAACTCAATGTTCCTTTGGGCGGGCATATTGATAATGTTGCCATCCAAATGGAAGACGAGCAAAAGTAAAAAATTAAGATAGACCTGTTAGGTTTCTAAAACCTGACAGATCTGTAAAACCCAATTAAACAAGTGGGGATAAAAATGACTTAATTATGAGTTCCCCTCCTTGGAGGGGTTAGGGGTGGGTTTAATGAAAAAACAAATAAAACATAAAAAATGCTCCAAATGCGGAGCAGCATTTACCTGTAACGATTCAGGAAATTTGTGTTGGTGTAACAACCACCAATTAACTCAAGAACAGTTAGATTTTTTAAAAGATAATTATGATAATTGTTTGTGTGAATCTTGTTTACAAACGTTTTCAAATATTAAAAATGAATAAAAGTTGCCCTTTTTAATAAAAACACTCGTAAAACAAGCTAATAAAGCAATAAAAATTATGGTAGAAAGTGGAGTAAATAAAATGAAAATAACACTCTATATCATAACACTTTTTATTCTTTTAGGATGCTCCAATACCAAAGTTGAAAAAGTAATTCCTATAGACCTCAATGGAAATTGGGCATTTCAGCATAAAGACAATTGGAATCTAGCAACAGTACCAGGAGTAATCCATACCGATTTATTAGCCAACAAGTTAATAGATGATCCTTATTGGGAAACCAATGAGGATAGCTTACAATCGATAGAAAATGTAGATTGGAAATATCAAAAAACCTTTAATGTAAGCAAAGAACAACTTAAAGATGACCACATAGAAATTGAGTTTGAAGGATTGGATACTTATGCTGAAGTGATGCTCAACGGAGAAAAAATTATCTCTGCTAACAACATGTTTAGAACATGGAAAGTAGACATCAAACCTTTTCTGATTGCCGGTAAAAACCTTATAGAAGTTGAATTTACTTCTCCCATTAACTATAACAAAGAAAAAGCCCAGAATTACCCCTACTCGCTCCCTTCGGGTTGTGAAACTGGAGAAATAAAAGTTAGCTCATTTACTAGAAAAGCTGCCTATCATTTTGGTTGGGATTGGGGACCACGATTTGTTACTGCGGGAATTTGGAAACCAATTAAAGTTAACTCATGGAATGATGCTCGAATTGTTGATGTATTTGTTCAAACAAAAAGCATTACAGAGAATGAAGCAATTATTTCTGTACAAACAACTATAGAATCTTCAAAAAATAAAGAAAAACAATACTTTTTAGAAATAAATGGAGAAAAACAAGCGAAAACTATCAAAAAAGGAATTAATATTATTGAAACTGAATATAAAGTAGCTAATCCAAAATTATGGTGGTGTAATGGTTTGGGTGAACCGTATCTGTATGATTTAAACATTTCACTTTATGATGATGTAAATAAAATTGACGAAAAATCTACTCGTTACGGAATAAGAACCATAGAATTGGTAAACGAACCCGATAGCATTGGTACTTCCTTTTACTTTAAACTAAACGGAAAACCTGTTTTTATGAAAGGTGCCAATTACATTCCGCAGGATATGTTTTTGCCAAGGGTTACCAATCAGCATTACGAAAATTTATTATCGGATGTGGCAACTGCCAACATAAATATGCTTCGTGTTTGGGGAGGAGGCATTTATGAAAACGATATTTTTTATGAGCTCTGCGATGAAAAAGGAATTTTAGTGTGGCAAGATTTTATGTTTACCGGAAGCATGTATCCAGTTGACAATGCATTTAAAGAAAATGTAAAACAAGAAGTCAAAGAAAACATTATCCGTTTACGTAATCATCCTTCTGTTGCATTATGGTGTGGAAACAACGAAATTGAAGTAGCTTGGGAAAATTGGGGTTGGCAAAAACAATACAACTACTCTCCTATTGATTCTATTAAAATTTGGAATGGTTATGCAGAAGTTTTTCATGAGTTAATTCCAAACCTAGTTAAAGAATATGATCCGAGCAGAAGTTACACCCCTTCATCACCATCCAGCAATTGGGGAACTCCAGAAAATTTTAACCATGAATCGATGCATTATTGGGGCGTTTGGCATGGCAAAGAACCTTTTGAAAACTTTGAACATAATGTTGGACGATTTATGGTAGAATATGGTTTCCAGTCTTTCCCAGAAATGGAAACGATAAAAACTTTTGCTGCTGATTCTAGTTTGAGCTTAGCTTCTCCAACAATGCAAAACCGACAAAAAAGCTACATTGGTAATGGTTTAATTTTAGAACACATTAAACAGTATTATGATGAACCAAAAACCTTTGAAGATTTTGTAAATCTGAGTCAAGAAACACAAGCCAAAGGAATGCAAATGGCAATTCGTACACATATCAATAACCAACCGCATTGCATGGGCAGTTTATTTTGGCAACTCAACGATTGTTGGCCAGGACCAAGCTGGAGCATCATAGATTACTACGGAAAAAAGAAGAAAGCTTATGAGGTGGTGAAAGAGGAGTTTGAGGAATAAAACTGCAAAAATATTAAAAGAGTTATTTCTTATAATGATAGCGACAGGCTGCAATTAATAATTGTTCATTTTCAAACTTATAAACTAACCGATGCTCTGATGTTATTCTCCTTGACCAATACCCTTGAAGATCTCCTTTTAAGGCTTCGGGTTTTCCAATCCCTTCAAAAGGTGTGCGCATACAACTTTTAATAAGTTGATTAATTCGTTTCACATTCTTCTTATCCGTGTTCTGCCAATACAAATAATCATTCCAAGAAGAACTAGACCAAGTTAACTTCATTCTTCAATTAACCCTTTTGCAATTCCTTTTCCGGATTCTAATTCTTCAATTGAGTTTAATAATACATCTCTGTTTTTTCCGGTTAACAAATAAGTTGTTTCCTTCAACGAGTTGTACTCATCTAATGAAATTAAAACAAGGTCTTTACCGTTTTTTCTTTTGATGATAATATCGCTCACATCATCAATTACTTTATCCAACCAATGTTTTAAATTTGAACGAAAGTCTGTGTAGTTTACTATTTCCATGATACAAATATACAGAAAAACCCAAGAAGTACTTAAAAAGGTACTTTTATTTAAAAGTACTAGAATTACTCCAAACTAATTTCATCTAAAAACAACCAAGCATCGCCTCCTGCACCTAAATGCCAAGCAGGACAAACACCATAGTTTTTCACTTTTACTTTAACAAATTGTGCTTCAACCGAAGCATTCATTTTAAGCTCAAACTCCTTGGTAAATCCTCCATATTCATTATCTGGAAAATCATTTTTTATAGTTCCTAAGTTTTTGTATTGTCCGTTTTTACTAGTTGCTGACCATATTTCAATTGATGTAGGATAAAATATCCACGATTTAATATCTTGTAATGCTCCAACAGCTATTTTAGAAATTTGAGTTGGTTTACCCAAATCTATAATTACCTCAGCATCTTTTTGGTAACCTTGCCAAAAGCCAGTTCTATAATTGGCATTTCCTTTTAAATTATCTATCAATGCTTTATCGCCACCAGCATTGTACTGATTGCTGTATTCAGAAAACAATTCTATTGATCTTCCTCCTATAATTTTTTTATAATTAGCCTGTACTACAAAGCTTTTCTTCTCATTTTTGATTGCATAAGCTCTGATAAAACTTGTTTTGTTAATTACAAATGGTTGCTCATATTTTTTAAATTCCTCTCCTTCAATTTGATAATACAATTCCGTATTATCCTCTACACTCTTTAGTTCAACCTCCATACTTTTTTCAAATGTTTGTGATGCTGCTACAAAATATGGCACTGGAGTTATTTGATGCTGTTCTTCAATTTTAGGTACTGGCATGTTTTCAATTCCCCAGTTTTTATTTGGAGTTTCACCCATTTCAAAAACCAATTCTCCACCTTCCATAATTTGGTGATGGTACAATACTGATTTATTTAGTTGCTCTCCATTAATTGAAGCACTTTGTATGTATTTATTCTTATCCGAAACATTATTGGCAACGATTTTAAAATGCTTCCCATTTTCTAAGTTGATAGTCACTTCATCAAACAAAGGCGTTCCAATAGAGTAATATGAAGTTCCTGGCGTAACCGAATAAAATCCCATAGCACTTAACACGTACCAAGCAGACATTTGTCCGCAATCTTCATTACCAGATAATCCGTCAGGTTTTGTAGTGTATTGCTCTGTTAATATTTGATGAATTCGTTCTTGAGTTTTATAAGGTTTACCTACATAATTATACAAATATGCCATGTGGTGACTTGGCTC
This sequence comes from Vicingaceae bacterium, assembly GCA_049608005.1. Taxonomy (GTDB): domain Bacteria; phylum Bacteroidota; class Bacteroidia; order Flavobacteriales_E; family Vicingaceae. The sequence goes on along the minus strand of JBMYXB010000025.1, from coordinate 9,819 downwards.
ATTTCCGTGAGCATATTGTCCAATTAACCCTGTAATATCAACTTGATGTCTTCCACTTAATTCCATTTTGGTATTAAATAGTAAATCTAGTTTTTTATCAAAATTAGCTGCTCCACCATGTAAATGAATTAACCCATCAATATCTTGAGGAACAAACATACTGTACTGCCAAGAGTTGGCTTCCGTAAAATTAAAATTAACCTCAGCAGGATCAAAACCTGTTCGCCAAGCACCATTCATTTTACTTTGCATAAAACCACTTTCTTTGTTAAAAATGTTTTTATAATACTGTCCGCGTTGTATAAACTCATTGTAAACATCTCCATTCCCCATACTTTTTGCCATTTGTGCAATACACCAATCATCATAAGCGTATTCTAAGGTTTTAGAAACTGATTCTGATTCATCTCCAGCAGCAATATATCCTTTAGATTTGTATGAGGCTAAACCCAACTTATCCATTCTTGCGCTGTGCAACATCGCTTCCATAGCTAAATTGGCATCATACTCTTTTATTCCTTTTTCAAAAGCATCTACAATAACAGGTACCGCATGGTAACCTATCATACAACCTGTGTAATTTGCTGCCAATTCCCAAATTGGTAACTGCCCACCATCCTTGTATTGTTTTAAAAATGTTCTGATAAATTCGTTAGTTTTCTTTTGTTCGATAATCGTGTATAAAGGATGGGTTGCTCTAAAGGTATCCCACAAAGAAAAAACCGTATAAACTGGTCCATCTGTTGATTGATGGATTTTTAAATCTGTCCCTCTATATTTTCCATCCACATCACTAAAAACATTTGGAGCAATCATGGTATGATATAAAGCTGTATAAAATATTTCCTGTTTATCTTCTGACCCTCCAGCAACATTAATTTTATCCAAGGCTTTTGTCCAAGTAGTTTTAGCATCCAAAACATATTTTTCAAAATCCCAATGTGGTGCTTCGGTTGCTAAATTTTTTCTTGCTCCTGCTATGCTTACCGCAGAAATCCCAACTTTTACCATTAGCTTTTCACCTTGTTCAGTATTAAATCTAAACGCTGCTTTTTCTGTTGAATCACTTAAAATGTTACCATTCTCATCTAAATTTGTTTTTCCTTCTGTCAAATAAACCAAATCAACATTCTTCGAAAACTGCATTGTAAAATAAATGTGCTGCTCTTCTGCCCAAGCTTTAGATATTCGATGTCCTTCAATAGTCGAATCATTAACCATTTTCAAATCACAACTCAATACTTTATCTCTATGTAATAAATCCAAAATAATATTACTCATATCCGCTTTATTAAAAGTATATTCATGTATTCCCACTCTTTCGGTAGCTGTTAATCTTACATCAATATCGTGCTCCGCTAAATTCACTTCATAATAACCTGGTTTGGCTTTTTCCGTTTTCTTATCAAACCAAGAAGCATAACCATTTGCTGAACCTGTTTTAAATCCATTATCAAATTTTACTTTTCCTTGTGTTGGCATTAACAAAACATCACAATAATCGCCCACCCCTGTTCCGCTTAAATGCGTGTGCGAAAATCCATAAATAATAGAATCCGTATTATGATAACCTGAGCAACCATCCCAACCTTCTAACCTTGTATCAGGACTTAATTGCACCATCCCGAAAGGCATTGTTGCACCGGGATAAGTATGTCCATGTCCGCCAGTTCCGATAAAAGGATTGACCAAATCATACGCATTAGTATTAGCCAATTGTTCTTTTTTAGAACCGCATCCAAACAACACTAAAACAGCTAACGCTAGAAATAATATTTTTCTCATAATGATTTTACTTTTTTACTGAAAAAGAAAATGTAAGCATAACAAATAATTACCAATATAAAGGCCACCTTAAATCCTGATAAATCTGAAAAATAACCCACCAAAGGCGGTATAAAAGCTCCACCAACAATTGCAGTACATAACAAACCAGAGCCTTGTGGCTTTAACTCTCCCAAACCTTCTATCGCCAAACTAAATATGGTTGGGAACATAATAGAATTAAATAGCCCAACCGCAATAATAGCCCATAAAGCTACCAAGCCAGAGGTAGAAATAGAAATGACTACCATTAAAATTGCAGCACTTGCAAAAACACTTAACACCTTTTGTGCCTGATACTTTCTGGTTAAATAAGAGCCTACAAATCTACCAACCATTGCTCCACCCCAATACAACACATTAAAACTTCCTACAATTCCTTTGTCATCTATGCCAGTTAAATCATCCCCATGAAATAGAGAAGCAATACTGCTCATTAACCCATTATTTCTGATAACATTTGCCAATTCTAAATCTAAAAAATAGTTGACTAAAAAACTACCAATAGCAACCTCAGCACCTACATAAAAGAAAATACCAACAACTCCTAAACTTAATTGTTTGTGTTTTAAGGCTTGCATATAATTTGACCCAACAGCGGCACTCAACAATTGAGGTAATTTTGCTTTAAAAACAACAACTGCTAAAACCAGTAAGGATATTGCCAAAACCAAAAATGGCATTTGAACTGCAGCAGCTTCGGCAGAAAAGTACATTTCTTTTGCCGAACCACTCAAAGCTTTTATTTCTTCGGAAGATTTAATATCATCACTTAAAATAAAAACGGCTCCTAATATTGGTGCAATGGTAGTTCCTAACGAGTTAAATGCCTGAGCTAAATTTAACCTACTAGAAGCTGTTCTTTCATCACCCAAAGCGGCAACATAAGGATTTGCTGCAACTTGTAAGATAACCATGCCTGCTGCTAAAATAAAATAACCCAACATAAACAAAGCAAACACTCGAAACGATGCTGCTGGCAAAAACAATAAAGCACCAAACCCCATAATTCCTAAACCTAGCATTATTCCTTTTTTATAACCAATTTTATGCAATAGGTTTCCAGCAGGTATGGAAAGTAAACCATACGCTCCAAAAAATGCAAACTGAACCAATACTGCCTGTGTGTTGTTAATTTCAAAAATTTCTTTTAATCTAGGGATTAAAGAATCTACCAAAACAGTAATTAATCCCCACATAAAAAACAAAGAAGTAATTACTATAAACGCCTTCTTGTAAGATACTTTGTTTGTCATTTTATTAATTTAGTTAGCGTGCAAGTTACACATTTACATAATGGTTTTAATTTTTTGTAAGCCCTACGACCTTTTAGTTGATTAAAATGATTTTTTTCAGATGTATATTACAACTTATAATATATTTGTCTGCTTTTAAAAATTATCCTTAAAAATTGAAAAGTCTAAAACTCATAGTTGCAACTTTAGGTTGTTTATTTTTATTTGCTTTTTCCGAAATTGAATTTGGTGATGCCAACCCCCTAACCTCTTTATTTAAGATTGAGCGAAGCAAAGACAATAACCAAATTTTTTATGATGTAAATTTGAACAGTACGGGGAATTTTGATTTAGAAAACCCTATTAATATTTATTGGATTAGAAATACCGAAGGCGGTAAAATAAAACCCTTAACTTGGATTCAGCAAAAATATGCTTACGGTTTAAAATTTTTAAACGTTAATGATGAGTACGCTACTTTTAGGTTTGTTTCTTCTAAAGAAATGTATTTTACTCTTAAAAAATCATCCAAAAATCATTTTGAAGTTTACTCTAAATACAACAATCAGCTTTTAAATATTCACCGAATTTTTATTCAGTTAGATGGCGGCACCTTTTGGTTTCCGAACATAACAGCTGTAAAAGTTTTTGCTACTAACGTAAAAACAGGTAAAGCGGTTATTGAAACCATTACGCCTTAAAAATTAGGCAAAAAAGCACTTTTAAAATGCTTTAACTCTTCTTTATTAGAGTTTAATACAATAGCAATTACATCAAACCTGCATTCCAAATCAATTTCATTTTCTTGCACATAAAAATCAGCACCATTAATTAAATGTTGTTGTTTTGCAGGAGTTACTGCCTCTTCAGGATTTCCAAAATAAGCAGTGCTTCTCGTCTTCACTTCTACAAAAACTAATTCATTATTATCTTGGGCAATAATATCTATTTCAAACTTCCGTTCTCGCCAATTTTCCTCAAGGATTACATATCCCAAACCTAAAAGATACTCCTTCGCCAATTGCTCTCCTTTCTCCCCTAGTATATTGTGTTCAGCCATATTAACTAAATTTCAAGCTACACTTTTCGCTAACAATCAACTCAGCTTCTCGCCCCATTATTAATGTTCTATTATCATCAATATGACCAGCAGGAAAATCAAAGCAAACAGGATAATTGTATTCAGCCACAGCTTCTTTAATAATTTCTTTGGCGGTTTTGCCAAACGGAATTGTATTATCATTCATATCAGACATTCCACCAACAATTAAACCCGCTAAATCAGCTAAAATTCCTGCACGTTTTAAATTCAGCATCATTCTATCGATATGATAAATGTACTCATCTAAATCTTCTAAAAACAAAATTTTACCCGCAGTATTTAGTTGCGAATTTGTTCCTGTTAAACTGTATAAAATCGATAAATTACCACCTACAACTTTACCTTTTCCAACACCATTTCTGTTCAGTTGATGTTTATCAAAATCATAATTCAACTCCGAGCCAAACAAGGTTTTCTTTAAACTTTCTAAACTCTCTTGGCTGTTCGTACTAAAATTTATCGGCATGGTAGCGTGTAGCGTTTCAATCTTAAAATTCTGATTAATGTGGTTATGTAAAACCGTTACATCACTATAGCCAACAACCCATTTAGGGTTTGTTTTAAAGTTAGAAAAATCAATTTCATCAATTATCTTAACCGTTCCATAACCACCTCTTGCACAAATAATTGCCCTTACATCTTCATCATCCAAAGCAACTTGAAAATCTGAAGCACGTTGCTCAGCAGTACCTGCAAATTGATGCTCTTCTTGAAACAAATTTGCTCCAAAAACCACTTCTAAACCCCAACTTTTAAACACATTTACTGCAGGTTCTAATTCTTTTTCAGAAATTTTACGGGCAGTAGAAAGAATAACAATTTTATCTCCTTGTTTTAACGAACTTGGTTTTTCCATCCTTCAAAAATACAAAAACTCACTCTTTATTATTTGGGCATTTTTACAGGGTAGGAGTTTATCCTGCACAAAGCCAAAGGGCTATATTTTCTTTCAGTAACTCTCCAAACTCTTAATTTAATGACATTGACTTCAACTCCATTCAGCACAAGTCTTTAGCAAAAAAGCTAAACGATAAAAATTCAACACCATTAAAACAACAGAAAAACTCGTAACTTGGCAGTTAATATTTAGATACTAATTTCTCCCCTTTGGGGTTTGATATTAAGAAAAGAATCAATAAGATTGATTCTATAAATAAAAAGACTTACTATGAAAATATATCCTTTAAATACCGGAAACTTTAAATTAGATGGCGGTGCTATGTTTGGGGTTGTACCAAAATCTTTATGGCAAAAAACTAACCCAGCAGATAACAACAATATGTGTAGCTGGGCGTTAAGAAGTATGTTAATTGAAGATGGTGACCGCTTAATGTTGATAGATAATGGAATGGGCGATAAACAATCGGATAAGTTTTTTGGCTATTATTATCTTTTTGGTGATGATAGTTTGGAAGGAAACTTAAACAAATTAGGTTTTACAGCCGATGATATTACAGATGTGTTTTTAACACATTTACATTTCGATCATTGTGGTGGAGGTGTAAAATGGAATAGAGATAGAACCAAATTTGAACCTACTTTTAAAAATGCTAAATACTGGAGTAACAGCCAACACTGGGAATGGGCAACCATTCCTAACCAACGAGAAAAAGCTTCTTTTTTAAAAGAAAACATTTTACCCATGCAAGAGTTTGGTCAGTTGAGTTTTGCCGATAAAGAAGATTTTGATTATTTTGATATTTTAACGGTAAACGGACATACTGATGCACAAATGATTCCGCACATTAATTACCAAGGAAAAAAGGTGGTATTTATGGCCGATTTATTACCTTCTGTTGGGCACTTGCCTTTGCCTTATGTTATGGGTTATGATACGCGTCCGCTTTTAACAATGGACGAAAAAGGAAAATTTTTAAAAGAAGCTGCTGATAATGATTATATACTATTTTTTGAACATGATATTGCCAACGAATGCTGTACTGTTCAACACACCGAAAGAGGCGTAAGAGTTAAAGACTCCTTCCGTTTTGATGAAATGTTTGGGTAAAGTGTGAAGTTGGAAGTCGGAAGATAGAGGTTGGTTGCTAAAAAATTAGAAATTTGAGTTTAGAAATTAGAAATATTTTGTTTTTTGGTTTGATTTTAAGCTTTTTTCTTACGATTAAAACTCAAGCACAGACTGCGTCAATTATTTTTAAAGGAGAAACCCAATTTCAGGTAAGCATCAATTTTATTAAACAACACCAAAATTTTACAAACAACATAAAAATAAACAAGCTTAAAGGCGACCAAGCTTATAATGTGAAAATCAAATTTAAAGAGGATACAACTTTTGTTCAAACCAATATTTATTTAATTGATGATGGTTTAACCCACATTTATTCTGTTACTAAAGAAGCCATTCAGTTAAAAAAAGTAGTTCCTGATGTTACTTACCCAACAAATGAACAGCAATTTTTAGCAAACTACATTAGTAACAATAATTTACCAATAGAACCACTTGTAGCGGATACTGCAATTATTGATACGACTTATAAAGTTCCTTTTGCTAGCTATTACAAGCTAGAAGATTATAACGGTAGAATTGGTTGTCCGTTTCCAATAAAAGAAGCAGAAAAAATTGAACTAAAGGGGTTAATAATTGCTGAAACTTTAGAAGAAAGTAAACTAGAAAAAGTAAAATCGATTATTTTAGATATGGATTCTGCCTGCATGCTTATTGAACACATTAAAGAAATAGCCTTACTTTTTGAATATGAAGAAACTCGTTTAGATTTTACAAAGTTTACGGCTGCTTACACCTTTGATTTAGACAATTACGAAAAGCTTTATCCACTATTTAATTTTGACAACAGTAAGGATGAGTTGAAAGATTTGTTATTGAACAAAAAATAGTAGCCATTTATACAAATTATTAAAAACTACCCCTAAAAAAAGGAGTAGTTTTTAATAAGTAAAGTTTGATATAAAAAAGATAATCAATTAAAGCGTAAATACTTTTTCTCCGCTAGCTTCTTGAGCTTTAAATTTCTGAACCAATTCTAAAGCATCAGGAATTACATCGCTACAAAGTATTATTAAAGAACCTTTTTGAGCATTATTTACTGCAAAAGTAATCGCTTCTTTTTCTGAAGGAATTACCGTTGTTTTAATATTTGGATCTTGTTTTTTAATACCATCATTTAACATTTTAATTAATTCTTCCTCTGTTTTTCCTCTCAAACGCTTGTCTTGTCTAATAATTATTTCATCAAACATTTCAGCAGCAATACCTCCCATTTCATTATTATCCTCAACACGCCTATCGCCAATACCAGCAATAATTCCAACTTTTACCGAGCATTCTAACTCATCAGTAAATTTTTGCAAGGCACGCATTCCAGCAGGATTATGAGCATAATCTAACAATACCGTAAAATTTTCAAACTCAAACATATTTAAACGACCTGGGGTTTGAGTTGCTGAGGGGATAAAAGTTTCTAACGCTGCTTTCATATCTTCTATACTAAACCCTTGAATGTTTGCCGCCAAAACAGCAGGTAAAACATTCTGAATCATAAATTTAGCTTTACCTCCATAAGTCAATGGAATTAACTCAGCTTTCATAATTCTCATTTTCCATTCTCCTCTGCAAATGGTAACGTAGCCATTTTCGTAAACTGCAGTAATTCCGCCAATTCGTTGCAATGCTTTAATTCTCGGATTATTTTCGTCCATAGAAAAAAGTGCCACATTACAGTCTAAAGATCTACGCATACCGTAAACTAAATCATCATCAGCATTTAAAATAGCATAGCCATCTGGCAATACTGTTTCTGGCACAACTCCTTTTACTTTTGCCAATTGCTCTATGGTATGAATCCCTTTTAAACCTAGATGATCTGCCGCTACATTGGTTACAATTCCAATATCACAATTTTTAAAACCTAATCCTGCTCGTAACAACCCGCCTCTAGCACTTTCTAAAACAGCAAAATTTACTGTTGGATCTCTCAATACAAATTCTGCACTAGCAGGACCAGTACAATCGCCTGTCATTAATAATCTATTTTGAATATAAACTCCATCACTAGTAGTATATCCAACTCTGTTTCCACTCATTTTTGCCATGTGAGCGATTAATCGTGTAGTGGTTGTTTTACCATTCGTACCTGATATTGCCACAATAGGAATTCTTCCTGAGTCTCCTTTGGGGAAAAGTTTATCAATAACTGGAGCAGCAACATTTCTTGGTAAGCCAGATGTTGGTGCTAAGTGCATTCTAAAACCAGGGCCTGCATTTACTTCTAAAACAGCCCCTCCTGTTTCTGAAAGCGGTTTTGTAATATCTGTTGTCATAATATCTATTCCACAAATATCTAAATCAATAATTTTAGATATTCGTTCTGCCATAGCAATATTAGCCGGATGAACTATATCCGTAACATCTTCAGCAGTTCCGCCAGTACTAAGGTTTGCTGTATCTTTTAGTATTAATTGTTTTCCATCTTCTAAAACTGAATCTAAGGTATATCCAGCATCTTTAATAATTGTTTGAGTTAACTCATTGGTTGTAATTTTAGTTAAAACATTCTCATGCCCATACCCTCTTCTCTCATCACTATTTACCTCATCAATTAATTCTTGTATAGTACTTTTACCATTACCAATAACATTTGCTGGCGTTCGAATAGCCGCAGCAACTAAAACATTATTAACCACTAATAAACGGTAATCTTCTCCTTTAACAAATTTTTCTACAATTATTGATCCGCTACGTGAACTTTCTTTTGCATGTCGAAAAGCTATTAACGCATCGTCATAATTATTAATATCTACGGTAATTCCTCTACCATGATTACCATCAATTGGTTTTATCACTAAAGGAAAACCTACATAATCACAAGAGTCTTCTAAACTGCTTTCTCTACGAATAATTTCTCCTTTAGGAACTTCAACCTCTGCTTGTTCTAACAAAAACTTGGTATCTTCCTTATCACAAGCCAACTCAACTCCTATACTACTTGTTTCTGATGTTACAGTTGCCTGAATTCTTTTTTGATTAGCACCATAACCCAACTGGCAAAGCGAATATTTATTTAATCTGATCCAAGGAATACCTCTTTCTTCAGCTTCTTGAACAATAGAACCTGTACTTGGTCCCAATCTTGAGTCCTCTCGTAGTTCTCTCATTGTCTGAATATCCTCAGCTAAATCATACTCTTCTCCTGCAATTAATGCCTCGCAAATTGCCACAGAAACTTTTGCTGCATATCGCCCAACGCTTTCTTCTATGTATGAAAAAACAACATTATATACGCCTTCTTCTCCATAATCTCTTGTTCTTCCGAAGCCAGTATCCATACCTGCTAAGGTTTGAATTTCTAATGCTATATGCTCTATGATATGTCCCATCCAAGTACCCTCTTGTACTCGTTGAAAAAATCCACCAACCTCACCAACAGAGCATCTATGACTAAACATTGTAGGGAACATATTTTCTAATCTTTGAGCAAAACCATCAATTTTATTAGAAGGTCTTTGCTCCATTTCTCCTAAATCCAACACCATAACTATTAGTTTGTGTCTTCGTACCGACCAGTAATTTGGTCCTCTCATCGCATTTATTTCACGTATGTTCATTACTTGAGTTTTATAGTTAATAGAAAGTCTATAAATATATACATTTTAACTAAAAAAAATAGTTATTTTGCTCTT
>JBMYXB010000024.1:0-22978 GCA_049608005.1 Vicingaceae bacterium | reverse complement strand
CCATCTATCCAAGTGTAAGTATTACAAGCCATCTGAGTATCAGTTCCGGTATTACTACTATTAATGGTTAAGTTTAAAGTAACAACCGAATCACACCCTGCTGCATTTGTTGTAGTAAATGTTGCACTATTGTTAGATGATGTGTAGGTATTTCCATCTATCCAAGTGTAAGTATTACAAGCCATCTGAGTATCAGTTCCGGTATTACCATTATTAATGGTTAAATCTAAAGTAACAATTGAATCGCATCCTGCTGCTGCAGTTAGAGTATGTGTTGCAGTATTGTTGTCAGAAGTATAAGTCATCCCATCAATCCATGTATAAGTATTACAAGCAATAACAACATCAGTAGTGTTCAAATTTGGTGAAATGGTTAAATCTAAAGTTACAATAGAATCGCATCCAGCTGCTGCAGTTAAAGTATGTGTTGCAGTATTGTTGTCAGAAGTATAAGTCATCCCATCAATCCATGTATAAGTATTACAAGCAACCACTACATCTGTAGTGGTTACATTTGGAGAAATGGTTAAATCTAGTGTAACAACCGAATCACAACCAGCAGCATTTGTTGTAGTGAATGTTGCACTATTGTTAGATGATGTATAAGTATTTCCATCTATCCATGTATAAGAAATACAAGTAGTTTGGATATCAGTTCCAGTACTACTACTGTTAATGGTTAAATCTAGTGTAACAATCGAATCACAACCAGCAGCATTTGTTGTTGTGAATGTTGCACTATTGTTAGATGATGTATAAGTATTACCATCTATCCAAGTGTAAGTATTACAAGCTATCTGAGTATCAGTTCCTGTATTACTACTGTTAATGGTTAAATCTAGTGTAACAACCGAATCACACCCTGCTGCATTTGTAGTAGTAAATGTTGCACTATTGTTAGATGATGTATAGGTATTTCCATCTATCCAAGTGTAAGTATTACAAGCCACTTGGGTATCAGTTCCTGTACTACTACTGTTAATGGTTAAGTTTAAAGTAACAACCGAATCACACCCTGCTGCATTTGTTGTAGTAAATGTTGCACTATTGTTAGATGATGTATAGGTATTCCCATCTATCCAAGTGTAAGCATTACAAGCTGTCTGAGTATCTGTTCCAGTATTACTACTATTAATGGTTAAGTTTAAAGTAACAACCGAATCACACCCAGCAGCATTTGTAGTAGTAAATGTTGCACTATTGTTAGATGATGTATAGGTATTTCCATCTATCCAAGTATAAGTATTACAAGCTGTCTGAGTGTCTGTTCCAGTATTACTACTATTAATGGTTAAGTTTAAAGTAACAACCGAATCACACCCAGCAGCATTTGTAGTAGTAAATGTTGCACTATTGTTAGATGATGTATAGGTATTTCCATCTATCCAAGTATAAGTATTACAAGCTGTCTGAGTGTCTGTTCCAGTATTACTACTATTAATGGTTAAGTTTAAAGTAACAACCGAATCACACCCAGCAGCATTTGTAGTAGTAAATGTTGCACTATTGTTAGATGATGTATAGGTATTTCCATCTATCCAAGTGTAAGTATTACAAGCCACTTGGGTGTCGGTTCCGGTATTACTACTGTTAATGGTTAAGTTTAAAGTAACAATCGAATCACACCCTGCTGCATTTGTAGTAGTAAATGTTGCACTATTGTTAGACGATGTATAAGTATTCCCATCTATCCAAGTGTAAGAATCACAAACCACATGGGTGTCTGTACTTCCAGTACTGTTTTTAATAGTTAAATTTAATGTAACAATCGAATCACAACCATTGGAAGCGGTTAATGTTGTTGTAGCTGTATTATTAGATGATGTATAAGTATTTCCATCTATCCAAGTGTAAGAATCACATGCCTCTTGAGTATCTGTTGTAAATAATGCTAAAGATACAGCAACATAGTTACTTTTCACTTCAGGACTAGTTATACAACCATTTGCATCAGTTACTGTTAAGCTTACTGTGTAGTTACCCGGAGTCATATATATATTTGTAGGGTTTTGAACGGTTGATGTATTTCCATCTCCGAAATTCCAGTTCCAGTTTGTGATACCTGCAGAACTAGTTGAAGCATCAGAAAAATTACTCGTTAATGGAGCACATCCAGCTAGTGAAGTTCCAGAAAAATCTACTAAAGGAGTTGAAACCTTTACGGTATCCCATACTGTAGTAGGACAAGTTACACTACAATCGGTAATGGTTAATGAAACAGGGTAATTACCGTCTGCTGCATAAGTATGAGACGGATTTTGTAAAGTAGAAGTACCTCCATCACCAAAAGTCCAAGCCCACACTGTACCACATGAAGCATCATTTACAGAAGATTGATCAGTAAAGTTTGTTGTATGTGGAGCACTACATCCTATTTGTCCTGACATTGTAAAAGATGCTGTAGCTGTAGTTGTGTTATTGTGAGATAAATAAACATTATCTGATGTAGTACAATAACCAGAGCCATTAGAAATTCTAACAGTGTACCAGCCTATCCCAACATTATAGAGTGTATCTGAAGAACCTACTAAAGTGTTTGTATTATCAAACCATTCAACAGTATAACCTGGCAATAATCCAGTAGTAATATGATAAACACTCCCGTCTTCTGAAGTAGCACAAGTAGCATTGTTGAGAACAGATGTACTTGCAATTGGAGGATTAGAACCAACTACTAAATTAAAACCTTTACTAGATATTAATTTAAAAGGGCATACATCACTTTTTGCTGTAACATAAAAAATATTATTTCCAACATTAGCTAGAGTTGGGAACCAACTTAAAGTTAAAATTGTTGTATCAGAATTTACAATGTTTTGTGAGATTGCTAATCCAGGAATATTATTTGAAATAACTCCTTGAATAAATGTATTACTACTCCCTGTTAAATATATTTCAGTTGTAAAATATTGATTCGGACAAAGTATAGTATCACTTTCCGAAGCATTATTTAAATTCGAAATACTTGGAGAAGAATTAGTGGTTGGTAAAATAGTTACATTCATATCTCTTGTTACAGAACCTATTAATACACCATTTCTAAACTCCTCTATCTTAATTGCTAAAACTGCAACTACAGGAGCGTTTGGTGTAAATGTTATTGTTCCTGTATTTTGATCTATAGTAATTGGCACTCCAGGTCCAAATGGTAAAGATCCACTATGACCTGGAGCATAATCTACAGGAACACCTGTATTACTTTGAGCATCAACTAAAGAATAATATAAACTATCATTATCAGTATCAGCAACTAAGTAGTTTAAAGATGCTAATTGATTAACGGGGAAATATAAAATTGGATCTAATGTAAACTCAGGTGAATTATCACATACAGCTAAAGTATTATTAATAATAGTTTCAGTATAAAGACAGGTACCACCTGGATTATTTAGAGTTGATATTGAATTACTTCGAGTACATATTTGCCAGTTAAAATTAACATCACAAGTTGATGTTGCAGGTAACGTAACAATTGCTTTGTAAACATGTTTTTCAACCCCATAAAGACCAGAACCTCCATTGCATGAAGATTGCTCAGATTGACATGTTTGAGTAATATCAGTTACAGATAATTTTGTTGCTAAAACGGAAGAACTTAAACCGTTACAAGTAGAAAAATAGTTAATTGTTTGTGTGCCCGGCAAATCAATACCGCCACAATCTCTATAAATAGATAACGTTATTTCATAAGTGTTAGACCCAATGCATAAGGTAGAAATATCAGCTCCTAAGGCATGACTAGCATAAGATGTTTTAAAAGATAAAGTAGATATTAGTACCAACAGGAATAGTCCTATTTTAAAGTGTAGTTGTTTATTCATAGCTATATAACATTAAGAATTATTTAATTGATGTGTTTTTTAAACGTTTTTTTGAAAACGCTGTACGAATATATAAAATAAAATTGACAAAAACAAAAGCAATAATGCCAACAACCAAACCAACCAACAACTCTCCTAAAAGTGCAGGTATATTGTGCAATAAATCATGTAAAAACTCAATGTTGTGTACATAAATTCCGCCTGCCACCAATAACATGGCTGCAGTTCCTATATAACCTAAAGCTTTTATAACTATAGGAAGTGCTTTTACTAAGCTGTTACCCATCCAATCAGAGAAACTATCGTCCCTTTCATTTAAGGCAATTAGTCGATACCCAAAATCATCCATTCGTACAATAAGTGCAACAATACCATAAACACCAATAGTAGCAACAATTGCTACAAAAGAAACTACCATTATTTGAGTAGCTATTGGTTCTCCAACTACTGTTCCTAAAGCAATAATTATAATTTCTACCGACAAGATAAAATCGGTTAGAATAGCCGATTTCACTTTCTTTTTTTCTTGAATTAAAACAGCTTCTTCCGTATGTGGTAGCTCTTCTTTTTCGGTAGTATCTTTATGAGGAAAAATCATCTCAAAAACTTTTTCAGCACCTTCAAAAGCTAAATATACCCCTCCAATTAATAAAGCCCAAATAACTGCCTGTGGCAAATAAGCACTCAATAAAAATGCAATAGGAAGTATAATTAGTTTGTTTAAAAAAGAGCCTTTCGTAATAGCCCATAAAACAGGCAATTCTCTAGAAGAAAGAAAGCCCGAAGCTTTTTCTGCATTTACAGCTAAATCATCCCCTAAAATTCCTGCTGTTTTTTTGGTTGCAATTTTTCCCATTGCAGCCACATCATCCATTAAAACTGCAATATCATCAAAAAGAGCAAAAAATCCTGAAGCCATATCTTATATTATTTTAATCAAAATTAACTAAAGAACCTTCTGGTAAATCTCAGCTACACAAGCAGTTTTTAACAATTTAGATAAACCATCATGAGCCGCATCAACACTTTCTTCTGCCACCTTTTGATAACCAATACGTGTGTACCATTTGTTTAAAAAAACCTTGTCAGGGTGTTCAAATTCAGTAGGAACCAGCAATTCTAATTGCATTTTTAATGCACCATTTTTACGAGCTTCTTCTTCAGCAAAATTTACCAAAACAGACCCTACTCCTTTTCCTTTAAATTTAGGGTTAGCTACCAGCATCTTAAATTTAAATATAGTTCCATCCATTGGTTCTAAATGGATACAACCACAAATTTCAGTACCAGCAACAGCCAATAACAATTCTTTCTTAGCTATAATTTCTAGCAATCTAGGTTTAGCAATTCGCTGATGTTCTTTCTTCCAAATATTCCCTTCAGAATCATCATAAACCTGATTTATCATCAAAATAAGAAAGCCAACCTGATTTTCATCAAGTTGGCTCGCTATCATTGTTTTTATGTTTTTCAAAAAAACTATATTTTTCTCATTCTTAAGCTTTCTGGAGTTACTTCTAAGTACTCATCAGCCTGAATGTATTCCATTGCTTCTTCTAAAGAGAAATCAACCTTTGGTGCAATTTTCATCGCTTCATCAGTTCCTGATTTACGCATGTTTGTTAATTGCTTTCCTTTTACCAAGTTAATTTCTAAATCATTATCTCTAGAGTGCTCTCCAATAACCTGTCCTTTGTAAATTACAGCTCCCGGATCAACAAAAAATCTTCCTCTATCTTGTAATCTATTTAAAGCAAATGGTGTTACTTGACCTGCTTCCATAGAAATAAATGAACCTTTATTTCTTTCAGGAATTTCTCCTTTAAATACTCCAAACTCTCTAAAACGGTGAGTCATAACAGCGTTTCCTGCAGTAGCAGTTAACATGTTATTTCTTAATCCGATTAATCCACGAGAAGGAATATCAAACTCTAAATGTTGTAAATCTCCTTTAGGCTCCATAATTAACATATCACCTTTACGTTGTGTCACTAAATCAATAGCTTTTCCAGAAAATTCTTCAGGCACATCAATTACTAAAGTTTCGTACGGCTCGTGTTTCTTGCCATCTACTTCTTTATAAATTACCTGTGGCTTACCAACTTGTAATTCATACCCTTCTCTACGCATTGTTTCTATTAAAACAGACAAGTGAAGTACACCTCTACCAAAAACATTAAACTTATCTTCTGTTTCAGTTGGCTCTACTTTTAATGCTAAATTCTTCTCTAATTCTTGCTCTAAACGATCTCTTAAGTGACGAGAAGTAACAAATTTACCCTCTTTACCAAAAAATGGAGAGTTGTTAATCGTAAATAACATACTCATTGTTGGCTCATCAATAGAAATTCTTGGTAATTCTTCAGGGTTAGTAACATCCGCTAAAGTATCTCCAATTTCAAATCCTTCAATACCAACAATAGAGCAAATATCACCACTTCTAGCTTTCTTTACTTGTACTTTCCCCATTCCTTCAAATACGAAAAGCTCTTTAATTCTAACTTTCTTTTTTACACCATCTTTTTTACAAAGGATGTAATCTTTATTTTCTTCTAAATCTCCTCTAAAAATTCTACCTACAGCAATTCTACCAACAAACTTAGAGTAATCTAAAGAGGTAATTTGCATTTGCGGAGTTCCTTCATTGTACGGAGCTTCTGGTACTTCAGAAATAATTGTATCCAATAAAACCGTTACATCAGTAGTTGGTTTTGTGTGGTCTAAACTCATCCAACCTTGCTTAGAAGAACCAAACACAGTTACAAAATCCAGTTGATCTTCTGTAGCATCTAAACTAAACATTAAATCAAATACAGCATCTTGAACTAAACCAGGCGTACAATTTTCTTTATCTACTTTATTTACAACAACAATAGGTTTTAACCCTAATTCTATTGCTTTTCCTAATACAAATCGTGTTTGAGGCATTGCTCCCTCAAAAGCATCTACCAATAAAACAACACCATCAGCCATTTTTAATACACGCTCTACTTCACCACCAAAATCAGCGTGACCAGGAGTATCAATAACGTTAATTTTTGTGTCTTTATAGTTAACAGAAACGTTTTTAGAAAGAATAGTAATTCCCCTCTCACGCTCTAAATCATTGTTATCTAATAACAGCTCAGTTCTTTCTGTTCTTTCATCAAGGACCTTACATTCGTCAATAATTTTATCTACTAATGTCGTTTTTCCGTGATCTACGTGAGCGATAATCGCTACATTTCTAATTGATTGCATCTATATTGATTTTAGGCTGCAAAAGTAACGTTGTTTTTTGGATTACAATACTTTACTTCTACTATTCTCTCAATAAACAAATAATAAGCTATTGCAAAGCTTTTTAAAAAAGCGTGTGCTCTTTTGTTTTGGGCGTTTTAACGGGTTATTCACTATATCTTTTTTCTGATTAGTAACACTCCAAGAGTTATATTTGAGCGAGTATAAACTCTTGGGGTGTTTTTTAAAAAAAAAGGATGCCATTGCTACCCCTAACGCAAAATACCGTGTCTTTAATGCAAAACTTCCAGGTACTAATCCTCAAAGGTTATAAACCTTTGAGGATTTTTTCTGATAGAAAAAAAGGTATCACAATAAACCACTATGGATTGAAAACCCTTAAGTTTTAATTCGCAGACTAAAAGTCTGCTTCGTGAAATGCCTAGTGAAATACAGGTGTAATCCACAATTAATTCGTGTATTCGTGGCTAAAATATTTATAAAAACTAAACTAACTGCAATGAATTTGCATGGCACTAACCTTTAACTAGATAATAAATCTAGCTGGATTTTTCATTTAAAAAAAAATTCTTAAAAAAATATTATCAAGAATTTAGATTAAAAGTTAATGTAAGTTGTGCAACTCTAAATTTCGTGTTTTATAACCTAAAATATGATCTATACTAGATCCAAAATCAATGGCTACAGCACCTTTATCTTTAGCAACTTTAAGTATAGATTTACCTGCAAAACCAGCTGAAAGCAATAATAATGTGCCTTCTGAAATATGTGGTTCTACCTCCTTTTTTAAACTGCTCATTATTTCAGGCAATGATTTTTCATTACTTACAACGTCATTAACTAGCGAAATCTTTTTAACTGGTGGCGCATTTACTACTTTTACCTTTTTATGATTAAAAATACTTGAATCTGGAATTTTAAAGCATGTAACTAAAACTACATTGGTAGAAATATTAATAAGGTTTGACATATAGGCTTCTTCAACAAAAGCATAATTACAATACTCATCAGTCCATATTTTTGAAGGGATATTACTTTTTTTATTAAGATAATCTTTAACCCCATTATAAAGTACTTTTAATCTAATATCAGAATATGTTAGTTTGCCAGCAGTAAACGAAGTTAAAATATGAGATAAACGTATTGTGTAAGGAAATCCAACAACATCTGCAGCATCAAAAGTTTTAATAAAATCGCCAATAATTTCACTTCTTAATTCAGGTTTAAGCGTAGTTCCCCACCAAAAATCTTCTAAGGTCTCAATAATTTTATCTTTATACTCTTCAGAATTTTCTGCAAAAGCATACGCCTCACCATCGCCTAGCCTTAAAAGTAAAAATGGTTCTTTTTGCTCTAAAGCAATTTTAACTTTTTCCTTCAATTGTTTTTCCTGATAATGACTGTACCTTAAATCTAATAACAAATCAATACTTTTTGATTTTATTACATCCCAACAAGCAATACATTCATTCAATACATTTTTTGCAGGAGAACCTGGTAAATATACCTTGTCCATCTCCCCTACTAAATCTTCAGAAATACGAATGCTTGAAACCTCATTGCTTAGTTTCTGTTTGCAAATAACATAGTATGAATAAGTTCTAAGTTTTAACTGCGAACGAGTACTTTTATCAGTTATAATTTGGTTTAAATCAGAAATAAAATTTAAACAGGCTTTAAACTCATTATTTTTAATATATAGGGCACAAATACCAGTAATATAAATTAAAGGACAGTATGTATTATAAAGTTGGTTAAGCTTTGGTAACTCTTTTTTAAGCTCATTAAAACCAGCAGGGTTTATTAGGCTAAAAATATAATTTTTAAAAGCAAATTGTGCTAAAAAATGTTTTTTTACTCTAGCATCTTTATGGATTTCACCCCATGCTTCTTGAGGATTTTTAAGCTGCATAAAATATCCTAGTTTCATTGCTTCCCAACAACGATAAGTGATCGTGTTTTTATTTTCTTCTTCTAAAATTAAATCAAATGCTTCCCAATTTCTGTTTTTATATGCTATATTAAATGATTTGTGTATTTTATTTTCACTAGATAATTTATCCTTGTATTGAAATATTTTGCGAGTTATTTTTTGAAGCATTGAATTAAATCTAACGTGTTTAGAAAGCTAAACTACAAAAAATGATTATTGAAATCAATCCTAAACTATACAGTATTAAGATTTAAAACAATTTATTTTCGCTTTAAAAACTAATAAATAAAATGTAATTTCACATCTCAAAATTATAACTCAAAAAAAATAAAAATACAATGGCAAACGCATTTTTTACACCACCTATTGCTGAGAACGAACCAGTTATGGGTTACGCTCCAGGAAGCGCAGAAAGAGAAGAATTAAAAGCTACTGTAGCTGAATTAAAAGCACAAAAAATTGATGCTCCAATGATTATTGGAGGAAAAGAAATTAGAACAGGAAACACTGTTTCTATGCATCCACCTCATGAGCATGCTCATAATTTAGGATCTTTCCACATGGGAGATGCTTCTCATGTGCAAGATGCAATTGATGCTGCTTTAGCTGCTAAAGATGAGTGGGCAAATACACCATGGCAAGATAGAGCTGCTATCTTTTTAAAATGTGCTGAGTTATTAGCTGGGCCATTCAGACAAAAAATGAATGCGGCCACTTTACTTTGTCAAAGTAAAAATGCCAACCAAGCAGAAATTGATGCTGCTTGTGAGTTGATAGATTTCTTCAGATTTAACGTTCAGTACATGACGGATGTTTATGCTGACCAACCAGAATCTCCATTAGGATTATGGAATAGGTTAGAATACAGACCTTTAGAAGGATTTGTATTTGCTATTACTCCATTTAACTTTACTTCAATTTGTGCTAACTTATGTGCTGCACCTGCTATGATGGGTAATGTTGTTGTTTGGAAACCTTCTGATACACAAATTTACTCAGCACAAGTAATTATGGAATTATTTAAAGCTGCTGGTTTACCTGATGGTGTTATTAACATTGTTTATGCTGATGGCCCAACTGCTGGAGATGTAGTATTTAAACACAGAGATTTTGCAGGATTACACTTTACAGGTTCTACTGCTGTTTTCCAACACTTATGGGCAGCAATAGGAAATAACATTGCAAACTACAGGTCTTACCCAAGAATTGTTGGTGAAACTGGAGGAAAAGATTTTATTATTGCTCATAAATCTGCCGTAGCTAAACAAGTGGCTACAGGTATTGTAAGAGGTTCTTTTGAATTTCAAGGGCAAAAATGTTCTGCTTCTTCTAGAGTTTATTTACCTGCTAATCTTTCTGATGAAATTTTAGGATATGTTAAAGAAGATGTTGCTTCTATGAAAATGGGAAGCCCAGAAGATTTTAGCAACTTTATAAATGCAGTTATTGATGAAAGAAGCTTTGATAAAATTGCTGGTTTTATTGATTACGCTAAAGAGCAAGATGATGCTGAAATTATTTGTGGTGGTGGTTACGATAAATCTGTAGGTTACTTTGTTGAGCCAACAGTAATTTTAACAACTAACCCGAAGTTTAGAACAATGTGTGAAGAAATTTTTGGACCTGTTGTTACTATTTATGTTTATGATGAAAATAAATATGAAGAAACATTAGAAATTTTAGACAACACTTCTGATTATGCATTAACTGGGGCTGTATTTGCTCGTGAGCGCTATGCTATTATGACTGCAACCGAAAAATTAAAAAATGCTGCTGGTAACTTCTACATTAATGATAGACCAACTGGAGCTGTTGTAGGACAACAACCATTTGGAGGTGCAAGAGGTTCTGGAACAAACGATAAAGCTGGTTCTTACTTAAACTTAGTAAGATGGGTTAGCCCAAGAACTTTTAAAGAAAACTTGGTTCCACCAACAGATTATAGATACCCATTTTTAGGGTAATTAATAGTTAAATCAAGATTAAAGAAAATCGTCTAAAAAGAAATTTTTAGACGATTTTTTTTATTACAAATAATTTGCCTCTGTGAACTTAAATAAGCACTTCACGAAAAGTCGTTATTCTGTAACCTATCAAATAATATATCTTATTTTTTTAACATTAGTCCTACCAAAATTATACTAATTAACCATCTAATGTATTAAAAAGACCTACTAATATTAGATAGTAATAAAGTAAAAAAACAACCAAAAGTTACTATAAAAAAGAGCCAAAAAAAGTAACTTTTTTAATACTCTTTTTAGCACTACAACTAAGCCTTTTTACGTTCTATTTACACTTGTAAACTACAGCACTATTTACAAATGTAATCCGATTGTTTACAATAAGAGAGTTCAGTTTCTTATCAAATTGTTACAACAGTACACAAAATTAGTGCAGGATTACTATTTGTGATTAAATATCAAAACATCAGAAACTTAACCAATACTACCTAAAGCTTATTTTATCTTTGAAATTATCACAAAAGTACTTTTTACAACTGTAAACATCTATGTATAGCAATAATAATTACATTTGTAACAAGTAAAATTATTTACAATTGTAAATCATCATTATGGAGTTAGTAGATCGCTTTAAATACCTTATGAAATTGAACAGTTTATCAGCTTCTGCTTTTGCAGAAAAAGTAGGTGTTCAACCCTCAAGTATTTCACACATTTTATCGGGCAGAAATAAGCCGAGTTTAGAATTTATTCAAAAAGTTTTAGTACAGTTTCCAAAGGTAAGTGCCGATTGGTTAATAAGTGGAAAAACTGTAATTGCCGAAAGTAAACTTGAAACACAAGAACAAAAAAGTGAAATACCAAAAGAAAAGCCCTCTCCTACTCTTTTAGGGAATAAACAAATAAAGAAAATAGTCGTTTTTTATAACGACAATACCTTTGAAGAATTTAATAAGAATTAGCCTGTTGTAGCAACCATTTCCTTGCAACTTCTATATCTGAAAAAACTTTCATAGGGTAAGCGTGCTTGTAAAATTTTAAATAAAAATTAGCTATTATTCGTACTGGCATATTATTTACAACCATAGCTTGTGCCATATTAAAATTATTAACCTCATGTTCTGCCATGTACTTACGAGATTTATGATCAACCGAAGCAAAAATATCCATAGCATCAATAAGCACAGTAAAAGGTTTCGCACCTATCATTTCTGCCGAAAGGCTCATTATTTTTTTAGTCTCTTCAATATCTACATCAGAGCCATCCTTAAACTTAATTAATAAAACTCTATCTTCATTAAGACTTATATCTACAGATTTTAAAATAGCCTTATTCATAAGCCATAAATATAACAATTCATTCGGTAATAAAAATAAAGTATGCTTACTTTTGCAATAATGTACAAGTTATTAATAAAACCAGTTTTCTTTGCAATGCAGCCCGAAAAGGCACATTATTTTGCAACAGATCTTCTAACATTTTTTTCTAAAATACCAAGCATCCCTTCCTTAATGAGAACTATGTTTGAAGTAAAAGATAAACGATTAGAAAAAAAACTATTTGGGTTAACTTTTAAAAATCCAGTAGGATTAGCCGCTGGTTTTGATAAGGATGCACGCTGGTACAACGAACTAGCACATTTAGGTTTTGGGTTTATAGAAATTGGAACGTTAACACCTAAAGCTCAGATTGGCAACCCTAAACCTCGTTTATTTAGAATTACTGAAGACCATGGTTTAATAAACCGAATGGGCTTTAATAATTTGGGTGCTGAAGATGCTATTGCAAGATTAAAAAATAGAAAAACGAACATTATTATTGGAGGGAACATTGGTAAAAACACCGCTACAAGTAATGAAGACGCTTTGGCTGATTACGTTTTCAACTTTAACACTTTACACGATTATGTAGATTATTTTGTTGTTAATGTTAGTTGTCCCAATGTTAAAGATTTAACCAAATTACAAGACACTCCTTTTCTATTGAACTTGTTAGGAGATTTAAAACACATTAATACAACTAAAGACAAACCAAAACCAATTTTATTGAAAATTGCTCCAGATCTTAATAATTCACAGCTTGATGAAGTAATTGACATTGTAGCTCAAACTAAAATTGATGGCGTAATTGCAGCCAACACAACTACATCTCGAGAAAATTTAAAAACTGACAAAAAAACAATTACAGAAATTGCCAATGGTGGTTTAAGTGGAAAGCCCGTAACAAAAAGAGCTACAGAAGTAATAAAGTACTTATCCCAAAAATCGAACAAAGCATTCCCTATTATTGGTGTTGGTGGAATACATTCTGCTGAAGATGCCATTGAAAAATTGAATGCTGGAGCAGATTTAGTTCAAATTTATACCGGGTTTATTTATGAAGGCCCCGGACTAATAAAATCAATTAATAAAAAAATATTAGAGCAACATGGTTAAATTAATTGAATGCCCAAGAGATGCCATGCAAGGGTTGCATGCTTTTATCCCTACAGACATAAAAGCAAACTACATTAACCAATTGCTTAAAGTTGGTTTTGATACTGTTGATTTTGGAAGCTTTGTTTCACCAAAAGCAATTCCTCAATTAAGAGATACTGCAGAAGTGTTGAGTAAATTAGATTTATCTACTACAAAAAGTAAATTACTTTCTATTGTAGCAAATCAGCGTGGAGCTTTTGATGCCTGTAATTTTGAAGAAATTAATTACTTAGGTTTCCCTTTTTCTATCTCAGAAACTTTTCAGCAACGTAATACCAATTCCTCAATAGAAGAATCTTTGGTTCGTGTTGCTGACATACAAAACCTATGTGCAAAGCACAATAAAGAAATGGTGGTTTACATTTCTATGGCTTTTGGTAATCCTTACGGAGATACTTGGAATAGTGATATTGTTATTGAGTGGACAAAGAAATTAGCAGATTTAGGAATTAAGATTATTGCATTATCTGATACAACAGGAGTATCTAACCCTAAAAATATTAGTTATTTATTTGGCAATACCATTCCTGAATTTAGTAATGTTGAAATTGGAGCACATTTACATACTACACCAACTACTTGGGAAGAAAAAGTAAGTGCAGCTTATAAAAGTGGTTGCAGGAGATTTGATGGTGCAATAAAAGGTTTTGGAGGTTGCCCCATGGCTTCCGATGATTTAACAGGAAACATGGCTACAGAGCATTTAATAACTTTTTTTAATGAAAACAATATTGATACAGGTATAAACTTAAATGAATTTAAAAACTCAATAATACAAGCTTTGGAGGTTTTTCCAAATTAATTACGTTTTATTATTTCAGTAAATACTACTTAGAGATTATAGAAAGTAAAAAAAGATATAGCACTGCAAAACTTTTGCTTTTGTAAAATGTACTCTGGATAAGTTTATAACCTGTTAAAACGCCCAAACAAATAATATTAGTTTCAACTAAAACCAATACCTTTGCACCTCAAATTTTGAATATGAGTAACGAAGATAAAAAGGTTGAAAATAGTGAGATTGCTCAATGTATAGCTACATTAGAGGCATTATTAAATGATACCAACCAACTTTTTGAGTTACCAGAAAAACAACGTGTTGCTTTAATGAAAGCTGCGGGTTTACTTTCTCGCCCTAGCAGAGAAGAGTTTGATAAGCGAAAAAAAGACGCTAAAAAAGCTGCTAAACGCAAAATGATTGAGCGTGATAAGCATGCAAGAAAAAACACAGGAATTAGAAGTTCTAGAGAAGCAGCCATTTTTGAAGCACCTAAATTATTGCTAAATCTTCCTAAAGAAGATGACGAAAGACCAACATTAGAATCGCCAAGAAACTGCTACGTTTGTAAAGCAGTTTTTACCAAATTGCACCATTTTTACGATACCATGTGTACCGATTGTGGTGATTTAAATTACATGAAACGTTTTCAAACGGCAGATTTAACGGGTCAGGTTGCGGTAGTTACAGGTTCTCGATTAAAAATTGGTTACCATATTACCTTAATTTTATTAAGATCGGGAGCTACAGTAGTTGCCACTACCCGATTTCCGGTAGATTCTGCCTTGCGTTTTGCTAAAGAAGCAGATTTTAAAGATTGGGGACATCGTTTAAAAATTCATGGTTTAGATTTAAGACACATACCAAGTGTAGAGATTTTCTGCAATTTTATAGAGCAACAATATAGTAGATTAGATATTTTAATAAACAACGCTGCACAAACGGTTAGACGACCAGCAGGTTTCTACCAACATTTAATGGGAAATGAAGAGCAAGAAATTGCTTCTTTACCTCCTTTTGCACAAGAATTATTAAAAGATCATAACGATTGTATTCAAGAAATTAAAGCTTTATCAATAGATACAGACAATGCTCAGAATAACAGATTACCTGTAACTTGGCAAAGTCCTGAACCAGGTATTGGTTTAAGAGCTTCGGCAAAATTATCGCAAATCCCTTACAGCTTTGATAACTCGTTACAAACTGCTGAAGTTTTTCCTGAAGGGAAATTAGATGCTGATTTACAACAAGTAGATTTAAGAAAAACAAACAGTTGGCGTTTAAAATTAGGTCAGATAGAAACACCAGAAATGATTGAAGTACAATTGGTGAATGCTGTTGCTCCTTTTGTGTTGTGTAATCGTTTGGTTAACTTGATGCGAAAAGAGAATACGGGTCAAAAACACATTATTAATGTTTCTGCTATGGAAGGGAAATTCCATCGTTTTAAAAAAATTGACAGACATCCGCATACCAATATGGCTAAGGCTGCACTAAATATGATGACGCATACTTCTGCTTCTGATTTTGCTAAAGATGGTATTTACATGAATGCTGTAGATACGGGTTGGGTTACAGATGAAGATCCTGTAGAGTTATCAAAAAAGAAAGTGGATGAACATGATTTTCAGCCTCCTTTAGATATTGTTGATGGTGCGGCACGTGTTTTAGACCCTTTAATTGATGGTATCAACACCGAAAAACATTGGTGTGGAAAATTCTTAAAAGATTATTTTCCAATTGATTGGTAGAGGTGAATTGGTTATTCTCGTTAAAAAAAAGATAAAAATCTTAAATTTATAATTCGGTTCGGATACTCTAAATTATGCCCCTTTTTATACATAATGTAATCCAATTTTTAAAAAGCTTAAAAAATAACCCTACTAAAAAAATTACTTGTTTTTTATGTAATAATTTAATTAGCAATAGTATGGGCATACAATTTATTAAAGAAGATAAAGGTATTGTAAAACATTTTTGTAGTAAAGAATGTATGCTTACTTAACGAGAACCTTTCCTTTTTTATTTTTTAAATAGTTTGTACAGAAATTAAACTTATTCTACAATTTCTGATAACTTTGTAAATTATACTAAATAGATTTACATTGGGAAAAGCAAAAATATATAGCAAACTGGCTCTCGCTCAGTTTAAAACAAAGTTTAAGAAAGCAAAAGGTTACGAGATACCCAGATGTGGCGTTTCGTTTACCAAAATGAGCAACCTAGCTGATGAAGTTAAAGGAATTAAAATTGTTGATCCTCAAGATACCAAGGCAACAACTTTTAAAGTAACAGCAAAAGCCCCTGAGATTGTTTTTAGTTTTGTTTCTCAAATGGCTGAATTAATAGTGCCAAATATTGATTCACCAAGTAAAAAAGATCAGAAAAAATTAAACGAATTAAGTCTTTATATTAAAAAATTACTACCTACAATGAAAGATCTTGAACTTTATAAGGAAGCTTCTAAATTGTCTAAATAGTTTTAAAGCTGATTTTTTTGTTTTTATTTAATAATTAACTTTTTATTAAATAAGTGTTTTTCTGAACTTGCTGTAATTAAGTAAATTCCTGAAGGAATGTTTGCATCAATTGGAATTCCTATTCGTTTTTCATCTTCATTATTTTTTACCAGTTTAGAGTAAAATTCTTTACCTTCTTTATTTCTAAGAACAACATACAAATCGTTATTATCAATGTTTTTAAAATCTACATTTAGCTCATTACCTTTAATAATAGGATTAGGAAAAATAGACATCGTTCCTTTAATATCTTCTAATTGATAATTTATTGAAACAATATCAGAATAAGAAAATTGGCTATCAAAATCGGTTTGTTTTAACCTGTAATAAGAAACACCTATATGTGGTTTTTTATCAATTTGAGTATAATTAATAGTATGAGAGCTATTTCCAGCACCACTTACTGTTAAAACATCTTTCCAATCAAATCCATTTTTACTTTTTTGCACGATAAAAAAATCATTATTAATTTCTGTGGATGTTGCCCAATTTAACACTACAATATCTTTGTTAAGAGTTGCATTAAATGAAGTTAAACTAATAGGTAAAGGCACATTAGACGATCCTAAAATAAACTCTGTACTTTCGGCAGTAGCGATTAACGTATTAGGGCCAACATTTAGAGTTGCTGCAGTGTTTACCCAAGTAGGGTCAGCATTATCTGCTCTTCTAAACAGCATTACAGTAGGCTCTTGTGCAGGACCAACATGTGTGTTCCCTGTGTAATCATAAGTTGCAGTGTAAGTTGCAGCAGCATCATTTACTTTAAAAACACCAAAATACCTATCGTTACTTCCTAAACCAGTTATACCTGTAGTAGAGTTTGGTACCACACCTACCGAATAGATATGAACTCCATCAGGTGTTCCTGTCATATCACTTACAGTAAAATTTTCCCCTCCACAATAAGCTAAGTTTAATGTTTGAGCCAACCAATTGGCTGTATAAACATGAGCACTATTATCTCCAATTGGTGCTCCAGAGGTACTCCAAGATGGCCCATTATTAACAGTGCCGTTTGATGTGCTATATGTTAAATTATTAAGTGTTGTTCCTGCTCCATTATCAAAATTATAATAAGCAACAATTCCTGGTTCATTAACAGATAGTTTACTACACATTTTGTCTCTTATATTGGTTTGGGTTCTTGCTGTATTCCAAATTCTTAACTCATCAATTTCACCATCATAATTATCTACATAACCAGATCCAATTGTTACATCATTTGTTCCAGCAGTTGCAGCTGCATAACTTGCTGCTCCTTGATTTGTGAGCACCCCATTAATATACCAACGCAACTGCATTGATGTTAAATCTCTTACAATAGCTATATGATTCCATTGATTGGAAGTAATTGGTGAACCACTATTAAAACCTTGGTATGGGTGATTATTATCTCCGTTTGTTCCATAATAATAATTAAGTGTTCCGTTAGGTTCTTGCGTAATTGTTCCTTCTCCGCCATACGCTTTTGCATAAGGGTTTTTTCTTGATGAAAAATTATCAGGATTTAACCACATTTCTACAGTCATATTACCTGTAATTTGGAATTCTGGTTCATTTCCTAACATAACATAATCATCTATGCCATCAAAATCTAAACAAGTTCCAGAACTACCTGAATTAAATATTAATGTAGTATCTGAATCTGAACACCCTCCCCCATCATCAACTTGAACCCAGTAAATACCAGCACTAGAAACAGTAATTGTTTGTGTAATTGCTCCTGTACTCCATAAGTAATTAGCATAACCAACTCCTGCATCTAAATTTAATGAAGTTGCACCACAATTGAATGTGGAATTATTGCCTAAGTTAACAGAAGTACCTGGTGTAATAGTTGCTGTTACTGCTGTTCGAGGACTTTCACAGGCTACACAAGAGTAATCATAGTTTGCAAACACCCAATCATTAACAGCGTCCATATTTGTTAATACACCATTATTACCAAATGCAGTTAAATCGGTTGCAGTTGTTGTTCCTGTACCAGTATTAAAATTATAATATGCTACTAAACCTGCTTCTCCTCCAGTTAAACATAAACTTCTATTATCTTGTATTTCTGTTTGAGTTCTTACATCATTCCAAACTCTTAACTCATCAATTTGTCCATCATAATTATTTACATAACCAGATCCAATTGTTACATCATTACCTCCTGCAGTTGCAGCACCATAATTAGCTGCTGTTTGATTTGTTAATACTCCGTTAATATACCAGCGCAATTGCATATTACCTAAATCTCTAACAATTGCAATATGGTTCCATTCATTTTCAATAATAGACGCACCACTGTTAAATCCCTGGTAGGGAGTACTATTACCTCCATGTGTACCATAATAAAAATTTAGTCTTCCATCAGGTTCTTGCGTAATTGTTCCTTCCCCTCCATACGCTTTGGCGTAAGGGTTTTTTCTTGAAGAAAAATTATCAGGCTTTAACCACATTTCTATAGTCATATCGCCAGTAATTTGTAGTTGGGCAGGATTACCAAGTGTAATATGATCGTTAGCTCCGTCAAAATCTAACGTTATATTAGTATCAGCAGCAGCTACATAATAATTTGTTGTTGCAAAAATATGCGGAGTAATATAAGTATCGCCAAACCCTAAAAGGTTTCCTCCAACTGCAGCATCATACCAATTATAATATCCGCTAGCTCCAGTAGCTCCAAGCTGAACAGTTCCTCCATTTATTCGGCAACTATCTATACCTGTAGGTGCTGTAACAGGGCACTGACTAAACACTAAATTAGAAGCAAATAATATAAATATTAATGCAATATTTTTTTTATGAAAAAGATTATAAATCATGTACTTAAAATGAAATGTAAAATTAATAATAGGCATTCTTAATTGTTAATATAACAATGTTTTTAAATTTAAGTAATTAAATGTACATAAAGATAAATTAACTAAACTTCTTGATCAAAATAAACTTTATAAAACTTCCTTCCATCAGGCTCTACTCCTTTTTCTATTTTGTTTGGATCGCCATGTATGTAAATATGAAAATTTTTATCCAACTTTAAAATTTTCTTAAACATACGAGATTGCTTTTTTACCGCTTGGTTAGATATTTCAAAACTGTCCTCTATTTCAACTTCGTGGGTTTCTCTGTAACTGGTATCAAATCCTCTAAAAGATTCAATAACTTCTTCATCTCCAAAAACCTCCTGTTCAAATTCTTCTTTAGTAAATTCTTCGTTGGTTTTAAAATACTCAACAGATTTATTTAATAAGTCTATTTTATCTGTTTTAGAAACCTCAAATTCATTATCTATTTGCTTAGAAATAAATTCTTTAGTCATTCCTAAAAACTCATTAGTTTGTTGATATTCTGTTGCATTAGGTTTTAATCCTAAAAAATCGTTTACCCAATATTGAGCTTCAGCACCTCTGTTTTGGCTATCAAAAACTTTAACTACAAAACCTTGTTCTGGAATTGTATTATATATGATACATCCTTTTTCTATTTTTTTTAAGTCAATACCTTGTTTATGAAAAACATCAAAATTGTCCATTTCGGTGTGTACTTCTAAAAAATCATTTTTAGCCTCAGTTTTAAAAACACCTATGGCATCAACATAAGCACCGTTGTATTCGGCTTTAGAAAAATAAGCTACGTATAGTTCTCCATCTTTTATGTTAGGATGATTGGTTTGATGGTATAGTTCTTGTGCTATTTTTTGAGAATTTTGATGCAACAAATCATTGTTTTCAAATATTTGTTTAGCAAAAGTATATATCTCGTTAAATTCTAAAGATGATGCATGTGTAAAAGAATATTCATCAAAAGAATTGGTAAAACGATTAAAAAATGAGGTGCTTATTAATTCTGCCAACTCATCATCTATATTTAACAAATCGTTAGACAGTTTTAATAAATGATCTACTGTTTTGTTGCCCACAAAATGCAATGCTATTTCATCTAAATTTGTATCCATTTTGCGAAAATAAGAAAGAATTTAATTTCTTTTTATCTAAACTACTTTTTCGAAAGCTAGTCGTTCATCTCCACTATCTAAAATAATAATACCACAATATTGGTAACCTCTTTTGGTAAGGATGTGTTGCATGCCTTTATTATCTTTGTGGGTATCAATACGCATACTATCAATTCCGTTAATTTTTAATTGTTTTTCACAATAATTAAAAACAAATTCTGCTAAACCTTCTTTTCTATAAGCCTCATCAACTGCCAAACGATGTATTACCCCACAACAAGTATTTGTTGTAATCCATTTTCCGTTTATATTTTGATAAGTTGGCTCTGTTTTAGTAGTAAAAACTGTTGTTCCAATCACAGTTCCATCATCAGCTAAAATAATATAACTGTCTTTGTTTTTAATATCTAAAGTTATTTGTTCTTTATTGGGATAACCATCTTGCCATTGATTAATGTTTAATTCTGCCAAATATCTTTGAGCGTCATTAATAATCTTCATTATAGCAAGAGTATCTTTGTTTTTTGAATGTATTATTTGCATTAAATACTAAAAATATTGAATGTTAGTTTTTAATGATTTTTTGCGTAAATCGTTCGTTATCACTCGTTAGTATTAACATATAAATACCATCAGAATAATCAGAAATATCAATAATTCCTTTTTGACCACTTGTGTTTTTTAGTATTTCTTTTGCATAAACAACTTTTCCGTTTACATCTATAACAGTTAATGAGAAGTTAGTTTCTCCTAAATAACTAAAGTTAAAAATGCCATTAGATGGGTTTGGATAAATGTTAAAGGCTAAATTATTTGTAATATCATCTACCCCAACAGTACCAGACACATTAATATCATCTATTGCAAGATCACTCTGATATCCGTTGCCAGTAACTCCTCTAAATCTTAAATTAATAATACCACCAGTATAAGCAGATAAAGAAAGTGTTTCTATTAACCAATTAGGCCCTTGATTACCATTAATTGCAACTAAGGCGTTATTCCATGTACCATTAGCAAAAACATCAACAAATAAAGCACCCATATCTAAGCCATACATGTTGTAAGCAAAACTTAATTGAGCGGCACTAATATTCGTTAAATCAATACATGGAGAAATTAACTCTGCTGTTTGAAAATCACACCCTCCAGAAGCTTCTAAAAAAAGATATTTACCTGTGGTTGTTCCAGGATTAAAATCAACATTAGGACCAGTAGAATTTGAAACTGTACCTCCTTGGTCTGTTCTCCAGTCTATATCATCTACACTGCCATTGTGTTCGTTTAAGAAAGAGTTACTCATTGCACAAACTTCTAAACCACAATTATTTGCAGTACCACATAATGCAAATGACTCAAAATTTTCTGACCATGGCAAAGTTTGTAAAGTTGACCCTATAAAATTAAATTGTGTGTTAGCACTATCGTTATAATAATTTCCATCATTATTAGCATCAGACCATACCAATAAATTATTAGTACCAGCTACAGAATTTAATGGAGTAGAAAAAGTAAAGTTTATAGTTGCTCCTGGGTTTATATTACCAGCATAAGTTTCACTTATAATACTCCCTCCATTTAATTGATAAAAAACAGGGATATTAGATAGTACTGTTTGACCTTCATTTTTAATATCTAAAGAAGGATAAATATTAGAAGTAATACAATCTAAAAACTGAGCATTTTCTGCTGGGTAAAGTGATAAAATAGCAGCATCAGTAGCAACCACACAATTGTTAATTCCTGGCACTTGTTCTACAGCAACAGCTCTTTCTCCCCTGGCATTTAAAGGGCCAAGTGCTCTTACACTAAACCAGTTAGTTTGCATTGGGTTAATGCCATAAAACACATAGCTATTTGTATTTGTTACACCTACAGAATCCATATATTTATTACCCAACATGCTTACTTCATAAGCGGTTGCTCCAGCAACACTGCTCCAACTCATTTGCATAGAATCTGGGCAAACGTAATCTATATTTAAATTAAGAGGTGTTGCAATGATAGAAAATGCAGCTTGGCTAGTACTTGAAGATACATTGTTAGAAATTCTTACTAAAGCCTGCCCCGTTAAATGGTTAGGTACTACCCAATTATAATATCTTAAATTACTATCAACAGCTGCATCAATTGTATTCCATGTTACTCCATTATCAATAGTATATTCTAAATTAAAAGTACTGGCAGACTGATAAGCATCCCATCTAATTGTTTCTACTGTTCCTGGTTTAAAACCTTCTCTTCCTATAGGATAAGTTAAAACAACATCATTTTGAACCATTTCGTAAACTAAATAATA
>JBMYXB010000023.1:0-23445 GCA_049608005.1 Vicingaceae bacterium | reverse complement strand
CTGGTGGCTTAAAAAGAGCAACCAAACAATTAAGAGGTGGTTATTATTTTCATATTGAAGAAGGAAACACTATGGTTGGAGGTGGTTTTTGGGCTCCAAACAAGGATGATTTATTACGTTTTAGAGAGGATATTGCTATGGATGCTACCCCACTAAGAAAAATCATTAACAGTAAATCATTTAAAGACACCTTTGGTACATTGGATGGAGAACAATTAAAAACGTGTCCTAAAGGGTTTGACAAAGAACATCCCGATGTAGATTTATTGCGTTACAAGCAATACATCATTTCTAAAAAATTTACTGATGAAGAAGCTCTAAGTCCTGATTTTGCCAAACAAGTGAGTGATACATTTAAAAAAATGCGTCCATTCTTTGATTACATGAGCGAAAGTGTTACCACAGATGTTAATGGAGAAAGTATTTTTTAAGAATTACTCAATAATTATTTTAGCCAACTTATTATTACCAGTTAACCAGCCTGAATTTCCGTTTAAAACACAACTGTAATAAGCATAATCAGAAACATGCTTCCAAGTATTTCCCTTGTCATAAGAAACATCTACACCATTTCTACCTGTTGCTATTAATACTCCTTTTCCGTTATGAGTAACACACGAGCGATAACCTGCTGGAGGTGTTTTAGGCAATTGCCAAGTTTCTCCCCCATCAGATGTTATTGCACAATTTCCATTGATATTTGCTGAATCTAAATAATTTCCCCCAACTGCTACTCCATTTAATTCATCCATAAAAGTCATGGAATAAATTCCAGAAGCTTCTCCTTTCATCATTGGTGTTTCAACTGCTTTCCAATTCAATCCTCTATCTTTCGACATAAAAACTCTTGAAATCTCTCCTCCTCCAGTACCAATATAAACAGTACTGTCTCCGATACAAACAATCCCGGTTCCACTTGCTGCAAAACCTGCTTCGCCTTTTAAAGTTTCAGGAAATTCTATTGAATTTAATTTTTGCCAAGCACTTCCTCCATCACTTGTTTTGATTAAAAAAAGTTTATTATCGATTGGATCGCTAAAAGCAATACCATTTTTATTGTCCCAAAAATCCATCCCATCAAAGAAAATTCCGGCTCTATCATTTTTATAAACTTGCTTCCAAGTTTCAGCACCATCAACAGTTTTATAAATTTCACACCCATCTCCAGAACTCATAATAATTGTTTCTAAATCAGAAAAACTGTGTACATCTCTAAAATCTAATGTAGCCAATGTTGTATCTTGAAATCCATACCAAACATCACCAATTACTCTAAACACATAACCATTAGTACCACTCGCCCAACTTATGTTTTGGTCAACATTAAAAAGTCCTCTCATGGAGGTTTTATATTCAAATTCTAAAGGAATGATTTCTACTTTTCTTTCTGAACATGAGCACAAAAAGATTAACACTGTAATTATGGTGGTAAATAATTTCATTTAATAAATTTAAAAATCTTCGTTAAAAATAGGTTTATTTTGCAGCAATCTAATAAGAATGAATAACGCTCTATTTCAAGAAAAGATAAACAACGTAACCAATCCGTTACCTGGGAGCATTCCTAAAAGTATTACTTATAGGCTTTCTGTAAAAAAAAGATTTGATGGTTTAAACATTATCGATTTTTTCTTATCAGCTGTACCTCGTTCTAGTAAAGAAATTTGGTTAGAAAAAATTGCAAACAATAATCTTAAAATTAATGGAGTAAATGTAACTCCCGACTATAAAGTAAAAGCTGGAGAAGTTGCTATTCATCAATCTGACCCAAAAACTGAACCACCAGTTAATGTTAGCATCAATTTAATTTATGAAGATGAAGAAATCATTGTTTTAGACAAGCCTTCACCACTACCTGTTCATGCTTCTGGCAGATTTGTAAGAAATACGCTAAGTGCCATTTTAGAATTGGCTTTTCCTGAGACTACTTTTAAATTATTGCATAGAATAGATGCCAATACTACTGGTTTAATTGTATTGGCTAAAAACAAAGTAGCTGCTAATTTTATTCAACAGCAATTTGAAAATAAAACCATCAAAAAAACCTACATTGCCTTAGTAGAAGGTATAGTTGCTGATGATTACATGAACTTACAAAAACTGATTGGCACTGAAATATTAGCTGGGGGTTCTCGTAGAATTGACGGCACTGGAAAGGCTGCTAAAACAGAAGTTGAAGTTTTAGAAAGACGAGAAAACACAACCCTTCTAAAAGTTTCTCCGCATACTGGAAGAACCAACCAAATTCGTTTACACTTAGCTGAATTGGGCCATCCAATAGTTGGAGATATTGGGCATAAAGACCCTACTTATTTTGAGACGAAGCCTTTTACTTACGATACAGACAGTTTGTTTTTACACGCCTACCAATTAAAGCTAATACATCCCAAAACAAAAAAGGAGCTCCATTTAGAAGCTCCTATTCCTGTTAAATATAATTGTGATTAAGCGTAAAGCTTATCTCTTTGCTCTTGAACTTTAGGGCTTTCTAAAAACTCATCATAAGTCATCTCTTTATCGATACATCCATTTGGTGTAAGCTCAACAATTCTATTAGCTACAGTGTTAACAAACTCATGATCGTGTGATGTAAACAAGATTGTTCCTTTAAAGTCTTTTAAAGCATTATTAAACGCTGTAATAGATTCTAAATCTAAGTGATTAGTTGGTTCATCTAAAATTAACAAGTTACCTTGCGCTAACATTGCTCTAGAAACCATACATCTTACTTTCTCCCCTCCTGATAATACATCAGATTTTTTGAATACTTCTTCACCAGAAAACAACATTTTCCCTAAGAAACCTCTAATAAACACTTCATCTTTTTCGTCATCAGAAAACTGACGTAACCAATCTATTAAGTTATCTTCACCATCAAAAAACTTATCATTTTCGTTTGGCAAGTACGATGTGGTAATTGTCTGTCCATATTTAAACTCTCCTGCATCAGCCTTAATTTCATTTTCTAATATTTGAAACAATGAGGTAATTGCTACACTGTTTTTAGAAACGAAAGCAATCTTATCTCCTCTTCTTACATTTAAATCTAAACCACTAAAAAGACCATTCTTCGTTAAATTAGTAGTGTGTAAAATTTGATCTCCGGCTTCCCTTTCTTGATCAAAAATAATTGCAGGGTATCTTCTAGTAGATGCTACAATCTCTTCAAAATTAAGCTTTTCCAACATTTTTTTACGACCTGTAGCTTGTTTAGATTTTGAAGCATTTGCACTAAAACGCATAATAAAATCCTGTAATTCTTTTTTCTTCTCTTCTGCTTTTTTGTTGGCAGATTGTTTCTGTCTTAATGCCAGCTGACTTGACTGGTACCAGAAAGAATAATTTCCTGAGTACGACTTAATTTTCCCAAAATCAATATCCGTAATGTGCGTACAAACTGAATCTAAAAAGTGTCTATCGTGAGAAACCACAATAACTGTGTTTTTAAAATCACATAAAAAGTTCTCTAACCATTTAATTGTTTGGATATCCAAATCATTGGTTGGCTCATCCAAGATTAATATATCAGGATTACCAAAAATAGCTTGTGCTAATAGAACTCTTACTTTTTGACTACCAGCCAATTCACTCATTAAGCTTGAGTGTATCTCTTCTTTAACTCCTAAACCACTTAACATGTTAGCCGCATCCGATTCTGCATTCCAACCATCCATCTCAGCGAATTCAGCTTCTAATTCAGAAGCTTTAATTCCATCGGCATCAGAAAAATCTTCTTTCATGTAAATGGCATTCTTTTCTTGCATTACTTCCCACAACTTTGTGTGCCCCATCATTACCGTATCCAATACGGTTTGATCATCAAATTTAAAGTGGTCTTGACTTAACACAGCCATTCTTTTACCTGGCTCTATAGTTATACTCCCTGAATTTGGTGAAATATCTCCGGCTAGAATCTTTAAAAAAGTAGATTTACCAGCACCGTTGGCACCAATAACTCCATAACAGTTTCCTTGTGTAAATTTTATATTTACTTCATCAAATAATACTCTTTTTCCGTATTGTAACGATATATTGTGCGCTGCTATCATGATTCTATTTTTTTAAGGCTGCAAATGTAATGATAATGAACTTTAAATACCTCTTTCTAAAAAATAAAAAAGCCTCTCCAGAATACTGGAGAGGCTCTATATTTAATAAAGTAAAATTACTTTTTCTTTAATTTACCTTTTGCACCTTTAGCCTTTTTTACGTCAGTAGCTTTGATGTTAACTTTTGAAGTTTTAGACTCTTTAGCAGGCTCTTTTTCTTCTTCTTTAGCAGCAGCTTTCTTCTTTAACTGATTATTAGCTGCTTTTTTAAGTTTAGGGTCAACTTTTTGTGTTTTAGTTTTTTCTTTTAACTTTCCTTTACCTTTAATTTGAGCATCAGCAGTAAGTGCAAAAGTAAAAATAACAGCTAATGATAATACAATCTTTTTCATAAGTTCATTTTTTATATTGGTTAATTTAAGCTAAATATACAATTCCTAATTAAAACATCAAAACTAACTAACTCGGCAGCTTTCTATTTCTTACATAGGCAATTGCAGAGATAAGCAGTACAATTACCGCTGTTACAGGAACAAATGTTGGAATTGGCACTGGGTCTCCTGCTGCATAAGAATGTAAACCAGACAAATAATAATTCACTCCAAAATAAGTCATTAACACAACTGAGAAACCTAATACAGATAAGAAGTTAAATAAAAATCTTCCATTTGCTTTTGGTATAAAACGTAAATGCAATACAAAAGCGTAATACAATACAATTATTAATGCCCAAGTTTCTTTTGGATCCCAGCCCCAATATCTACCCCAACTCTCATTAGCCCACACACCACCTAAAAAGGTTCCGATTACAGCCATAAATAACCCTATGGTTAAGTTCATTTCTATAATATAAGTTAACTCTTTAATAATTAAATTGATTTTTGCTTTGTTGTTTTCTGTTTTAAAAATCATCAACAATAAGTTCATAAACCCAAGCAAAACACCTAATGTTAATGGTGCATAACTTCCTACCATTACCGCAACGTGTATCATTAACCAGTATGATTTAAGTACAGGAACTAACTCTGTAATTTGTGGGTTTAAAAAATTCATGTTAGCCACAAACAATACCACACAAGCCAAAATTGCAGAAGCTGCTAATGTCATCTTATTGTTTTTAGAAAAGAAGAACCCCATTAAAACAGAAGTCCAAGCAACTAACAACATTGCTTCGTAACCGTTACTCCATGGAGCGTGACCGGCAATATACCAACGAGCAGCCAAACCTCCAGTATGTACCACTAACAATCCTGCTAATATTACGCTTAGCACATTAACCGCAGTCTTTTTCCATTTTTTATCGTTAAAAATATCTGAGAACAAAAAGACCATCATTAACAAACCAACTATTGGATAATACTTAAACAACATGTTAAATATGTTGATTTTATTGTATTTAATCTCCATATTAATTTTTGCTTGATCAGGATAAACTGCTTCTCCAAACTTACGTTGGTAATCATCAATATACTTTAAACTACTGTCTGCTAAACTCCAATCGCTTTTTACAAAAGATTGAGAGATAGAATTAAAATACATTGGTAAAATAGCTTTTACAAAGATAGAATCATGCGTTGTAAACTGTTTGTACTGTGTTGCACTAAACCAAGTATTGTTTTCGTCTTTAGCTTTCGGAAACAACCTTAAAATTGACCCTTCAAAAACCATGTAACAAATATTAATGCGCTCATCAACGGCAATTATATCTTTATCATATTGTGATTGGTCAGCTGGTTTTTTAGCATTAGCAGCTTTTACATCTTCCATTAAGATGTAATTGAAATTTTCATCAAAAAAGTTAATAAACTTAGCGTAATTACCCTCTGTTTTAAGTTTTGTCTTTAGCTTCTCATTATTTCTATTTACATAAATAAAAGGTACTTGTTGCCAGTAACCAGCATTGTACATCATACTTAATAATACTTGTTCAGGGTTTTGTCCTTCGTACTTATTTTTATGATAAACCTTTCTTAAAAATTCAGAAGCAAAAGTATGTACCGGCTTCATTCTTCCTCCAGGGTCTTGCATTAACAAACGAGCAAACTTCTCTGAGTGAGCTGCGTCCATCACTTGCACTTCAGGAGTTTCATGTATTTCGTTAGGCCCATGATTATGCCCTTCGTGCTGCGCGTTAGCATTAATTGAAAAAGCAACTAAAAATACCAAAACACCTGCTGCTTTATTTCTTTGCGCTTTTAGTTTTTGAATGTTTTTTCTTAACGCTGTAAAACGTGAATTCTTAGCCATTAAAGTTAAAATCATTCCTAAAAATAAAAATCCGTAACCAATGTAAGTAACCAATGTCCCCCAATAATCGTGATTTACTGAAAGCACTGTCCCCTTCTCATCCTGATCGTAATTAGATTGAAAAAAACGATAACCATCATAATCCAATACATTATTCATAAAAATACGCTGATCAAACTCTTTTCCGTTTCTGTTATCAATAACGGTTACTTCACTCGCAAAAGAAGAAGGACTCATAGAACCAGGATATTTCTGCATATCAAAATCGTTACATCGCACACTAAACGGAGTCGTAAATATTTTAGAACCATAAGTTAACGAAAAGTTTAAATCATTTAACTGAAAAATAGTTGGGTTTGAAGTATAACCCTGCCCTCCAAAAAGAGTAACTTTTTTTGTTTCATCATTACAAGTAACATCAATAATTAAAGCATCCTCACCACTTTTATTTGTTTTAGGAGCAGAAATTTGCTGTATTTCAACACCATCATGTACCGCTTTAAACACCAAGTTAATATTATCAACTGTATATAACCTTCTATTTTTAAAATACTGTGTGCTATCTCTTTCTATCACACCTTTAGATTGGTCATCCATACTCATATATTGAATATCATAAGGAGAATCTACAGTTAAACCAGAATCAGTTTGGTTAATTTTTATAGCTTCTGAACGAGAGTTTTCATTAAATGCAATTGGAATTTGACCAAAAAATTTTGTTTGTCCGCTTTCAATATAACGAGAAAGCCTCCCTCCTTTACCAACGGTTACAATTTCAATAATTGTTTTGCCATTATCCGCTTTAATTACTGTATCTATTGAATTGGGAATAAAATTATTGTAAGCTATTTTTATGTTGTTTCCTTTAAAATTAAAATCGTTACTAAAACTAGCGTTATACTTTCTATTCATAAACAATAACTTATCATAAGTTAATTGTTCTACTTTATCATCCACCTTAAACTGTAAATATGTGTCTGCCGAAACAATAGTATTGCTGGTTGCACCCTCTCTTATATGCATAGAACCTTCAAAACTCACATATCGTGTAATTCCTGCTCCAATTAAGATAACAATAAATGCTAAATGAAACATTAGGGTTGCTGCCTTGGCCCATCTTAATAATTTATATTTAAAAATATTACCAATTAAGTTAATCGTTAACAACACCATTACCAGTTCGAACCAGCGTGTATTAAAAATTAATGCTTTAGCTGCTGGAGTTCCATAATCATTTTCAACAAATGTGGCATAACCGATAGCTATTGCAAAAACCAACAATAGTACTGCTGTTAACTTAGTTGAAAATAGAATGTCTTTTATAGATTTTAACATAAAAAGGGCTGTAAAATTATGCGAACAAAATTAGTTAATTTTACACTGCTTAAAGAGAATAAAAGTGTTAAAAAACATCACAATATTAGGATCAGGAAATGTAGCTACCCATTTGGGAAAAGCATTACTAAAAAAAGGCTGTGTAATTAACCAAGTTTATAGCCCAAATAAAGACAATGCTTTTGAATTGGCTAATCAACTAAATGCAATGCCTTGTAATGATATAAAGTTTATTACTGATGAAAGTGATATTTACATTATTGCAATTAAAGATGATTTTATTGAAGCTGTAGCAGATCAATTTCAATTTAACAATAAAATTATTGCACATACTTCTGGTAGTGTTTCAATGAATGTGTTAGGTGGATTTAAAAATCATGGAATTTTCTACCCTTTACAAACCTTCTCAAAAGAAACTAAAGTAAATATTACTGAAGTTCCATTTTGTATAGAAGCCAATAATGATTCAACTAAAACAGCATTATTAGAATTAGCAAAAACACTTTCTGAAAAGGTTTATGATATAGACTCTGAACAACGCAAAAAAATTCATGTAGCAGCTGTTTTTGCTTGTAATTTCAGTAATTACCTCTACTCTATTTCTGAAGATATTTTGAAAGAAAATAACATGGATTTAGACATTCTAAAACCTTTGATTTTAGAAACTGCTAAAAAGATACAAAGTAATTCTCCTAAATCGGTCCAAACTGGTCCAGCAAAAAGAAATGATCAAAAAGTGATTCAAAATCATATTGAGTTATTAGGAAATTCGGAAGCATATAAAGACATTTATCAACTAATTACAGACAACATAATAAAGCAAAACAATGGCTAATTTTAAAGAACTTTTACCAAAAATAAACTCATTTGTATTTGATATTGATGGCGTGCTTTCTGACGGAAGTATATTGGTTACTGAAAAAGGTGAACAACTGCGTACAATGAGCACTAGAGATGGTATGGCCATTACTATGGCGTTAAAAAAAGGCTATAATATTGCTATTATTTCAGGTGGAAATTCTCAATCGGTAGTGCATCGTTTTAACTACTTAGGCATTACTGATGTGTTTTTAGGTGTTGATGATAAGATTAAAGTTTTACACCAGTATTTTGCCGACAAAAACATTACAGCCGAAAATGTTTTGTATATGGGAGATGATATTCCAGACTACTACCCTATGAAAGAATGTGGTGTGGCTACTTGCCCGAAAAATGCTGTTGTAGAGATTAAACAGATTGCTGATTATATTTCAGATAAAGATGGAGGTCATGGCTGTGTTAGAGATATTATAGAGCAAGTTATGCGTTGCAATGGAGATTGGTTTGTCCCAGAAAACTAATCCATATGATAAGTCACTAACTCATCAATTGGCGCTTTAATTATTTTCCCAATTTTAATATTTCTCTTACTAGCTTCTGCTCTAATTATTGTTTCGTAAACAGCAGCAATTGACCCAACATAACACAAATTAATTATCTGATAATCAGAATATTTAAGAATGTTTTTCTCAATAAATAGATTAATCCTGTTTTTTACAATATTCTGACAATAAGAATGTTCAATATGTTTAGCTACAAACAAATTAAAACTTGCTAAAAAACGATTAGGTAATGCCTCTTTATAAATTGAGTTAATAATGTTTTGAGCAGAAAACCCATATTCATTATCAAAGGCTTCATGTAATTCCTGAGGCAATTCATTTTCTAAAAAAGCAGTAATTAATTGTTTACCAATGTCTGCCCCGCTGCCATAATCTCCTAAAATATACCCTAATGAACTTACATTCTCAATAATTTCTTTCCCGTTATATAAACAAGAATTTGAACCTGTTCCTAAAATGGCAACGATTCCTTTTTCGTTTCCGCAAGTAGCTCTTGCTGCAGCTAACATATCGCTACTGACCTCTATTTTAGATTGAATAAAAAAAGTAGCCAAAGCATTTGATACTATTTGACAATTTTCTGAAGAAGAACACCCTGCCCCATAAAAATAAACTTGTTTAACAGAAGTCTTAAAATCAACTAATTCAGATTTCGATAATTCTTCAAATATTTTATCTTTCCCTATGTAGTATGGATTAAAACCTATTGTATGAAACGATTTAACCTCACCATCTGAGCACAATAATCTCCAATCAGTTTTAGTAGAACCACTCTCTGCAATCAAAATCATACAACAAATGTATTAATAGTCTGTTCATTAACCTTAGATTTGCAAAAAATTAAAATAATGAGCGAAGTAAAAAACAAAGTAGTTACAGTAAATTATAATTTATATAAAGATACTGCTGACGGTGAAATGATTGAAACAACTGAAGGTAAACAACCTTTAATGTTCTTAACTGGTGTTGGACAAATGATTCC
Source organism: Vicingaceae bacterium (assembly GCA_049608005.1). GTDB lineage: Bacteria > Bacteroidota > Bacteroidia > Flavobacteriales_E > Vicingaceae. Next base: position 13,450 of record JBMYXB010000023.1, on the reverse strand, counting down.
TGATTTTGAAAATGGAGTAAAAGATTTAAACGTTGGTGACGAATTTTCTTTTGGAATTAAGTCTGAAAACGCTTACGGAAAAAGAACTGACGAAGCTATTATTGAGTTACCTCAAGATATGTTTAAGAAAGATGGTAAATTAGTTGATGAAGTTGTTGTTGACAATGTTTTACCTTTAGAAGATCAAAATGGACACGTACACCCTGCTAAAATTGTTTCTATTAATGAAGAAACAATTACATGCGATGTAAACCACCCTTTAGCTGATCAGGATTTACACTTTACTGGAAGTGTTGTTGAAATGAGAGATGCTACTGCTGAAGAGTTAGATCATGGTCATGTACACGGACCTGGTGGACACGAGCACTAGAAATTAAATTCTACGAATATTAAATCCTCACATGTAAATGTGGGGATTTTTTGTTCAAAGTAATAAAACCGTTATTTTCGTTTAATATTTTACCATTTTTACAATGCGAATCTTTTTTTTAAATCTTATCATTCTTGTTTCCTATAACGGATATTCACAAGAAATAGACACATCAAAATATTATAATATTAAAGCCATACATAGCGGTCATTTTTTAAGTGTTGCTGGTAATAGCATGAAGAATAATGCAAGAGTAATACAATGGAGCTCAAATGATAACTCTAGTGAAGATGGTCAATCGTTTAAGTTTATACCTGTTAATAATCATTACAAAATAGTCAGCAGAAATAAAGATGGAAAATCTCTTACAATTTCTGAAAATAAAATGGGAGCTCTCGTATTACTTAGTAAATATACCTCCTCAGATTTTCAACTTTGGGCAGTAAGTCAAGAAAATAATAACTATAAAATAGTAAACAAAGCAAATGGTTGGTCTTTAGATATTGCTGGTGTAAGTATGGAAAAAGGAGCTCCTCTTAGTGTCTGGGAAAATATAAATGGTGCAAAAAATCAATTATTTACCTTGTCAGAAGCTAAAGAAGAGCTTCCATATTGGGAAAACTTAGGCTCAACTATAAATTCAGAAATTAGTGAAACTAGCTTATGTTTATCTCCAGATGGTAAACAAATGTACTTCTCCAGAGGAAACAATATTAACAGGCTTATTCCGAATGGAAACATCTTTTTTTCAAGTCTAAATAAAGAAGGGAAATGGAACGAACCTATTTTAGTAAATCAATTAAATAGTAAAAAACATAATGGTGTTGTAGGTTTTCTTCCGGGAGGTAATGAATTGTTACTTTTTGGTGATTATACAAATAATAACGCTCTATTCTCTATTACTAAAAAAAGTGAAGATGGGTGGACCACTCCATTACCCGTAGATATTAAACTCCCAAAGCTTACCCAAAACGTATGGAGTGGAACCATTGGCTCTGATGGAAAAACAATTCTATTTGAGATTAATGTAACTGGTCGGATGAATGAATCTGATATTTATGTTGCTTTATTAGATGATAAAAATAATTGGAGTGCTCCTATTAACCTCGGTAAAAAAATTAATGTGCCAAAAGCATGGGATGGCACTCCTTTCCTATCACCAGATATGACAACACTTTACTTTAACTCAACAAGAGAAGGCAAAGGCTCAAAAATATACATGTCTAAGCGCCAAAATAACTCATGGACCGAATGGAGTGATCCTATAGAAATTAAAACAAGTATGTACACAGGTGCTTTATTGCAATATTATCAATCTGTAGGAAATGGCGAATTTGCCTACTTTGTTTCTAATATAAAATCATTTGGTGAAGGAGATATATTTCGAGTTAAATTAAAAGATGAAATGAAACCTGATCCTTTTCTAATTGTTAATGGACAAACTTTAGATAAAGAATCTAATGAACCAATAAGCGCAACAATTATTTTTGAAGATCTTACAACGAATAAAAAAATAGGAAAACTTACAAGTAATCCCGAAAATGGATTATATCAAATTGCCCTCCCAAAAGGTAGTAAAATTGGCTTTTACGCTACAACAAACAACTACTACCCTAATTCTGATTTCTTAAACCTAAAAGATTTGGATACTTATTCTGAATTAAAAAAGGACCTTTACTTATCTCCAATAAAAATTGGAGAAACCGTAATACTCAACAATATCTTTTTTGATACAGGAAAATCTACCTTAAAAAAAGAGTCATTCCCTGAGCTTAATCGTGTGCTTCGTTTAATTAAAGAAAACCCTGGCATTGAATTAGAGATTAGAGGCCATACAGACAATGTTGGAACCCCTGAAAACAATCAATTGTTATCGAAAAAAAGAGCTGCTGCTGTAAAAGACTATTTAGTAAAAAAAGGAGTAAAAGCAAGTACTATTTTCAGTAAAGGTTTTGGAGAAACAAAACCTATTACAACAAATGATACCGTAGAGGGAAAAGCCCAAAATAGAAGAGTTGAGTTTTACATTCTAAATAAGTAACCGTCCATCAATCTACACCTGAATATTGTTAATGTTCTCAAATGGTTCCGGAATACTATTCGGATCCTCATCAATAAGTTGTAAAATATCTCGTGTAATTCCTCTAGAAATATTAGAGATAGGTACATCATTTGGAGAACCTTCAAAAGGATTCTCTCCAACTAAACCAATACGCAGCATAGTATTAAATACCCAAATTACAATTACGGTAAAAGGAATGTTTAGCCACACAAAATAATTTCCAACTAATGGGTTCGTTTCTGAAATACTCACTCCCATACCTGCAAAAGCAGGAATAATTGCCATAGGCAACAACCAAATAAATATGTGTACAAAATGATACCCAATACTTGCATATTGTTTAGGGTAAGGAAAGTTTTTAATTCGTTCAGATTTACCCTGTAAAGCTGTTAATTCTCTAAGCAATCCTTGTATTTCTAATAAAGAGAAATCCCACAATTTTTTCTCATCAGTTAATTGTCTTAAATGTTTAGATTGTAAACTAATAATTGCGTTAGGTTTGTTTCCATGTTTCATTACTATTTCAAATTCTTCTTTTGATAAATAAGGTTTCAATTCATCTTCTAAAGGTGTATCGTACTCAGGAACATCATACTCAAACTTTGTCTTTTTATAATTATAAGTAGCTTCCCAAATTTTCTTAGCTCGCATTGCATAGCGTAAGGCTGTTAACCAAGCTATATGTCTATTCGTAATTATTCTCACAGTTTCCGTTTCATCTTTATTTGCTTCAGAATTATGCAAATAAAAACTATCTCTTACCGTAATGATTAAAGTTCTAGAGGTGTTTACTATCCCGCCCCAAATTTTACGAGCTTCCCAAATTCTATCGTAAGCAGCATTGTTTTGAAAACCTATTAAAAAAGCTACTGCTGTACCAATAAGGCTAACTGGGGTTAATGGCACTTGCAACCATTTAACGTTAAATACTTCAAACAATACTGTAAAAGCAGTGGACAAAAGAATAAAAAAAATTAATTCTTTTTTCGTCCAATTTATCATTTTTGTTAATGGAAATCTTCGAAGTATATACATCTATAAAATTTTAGAAAACAAATATAATAGAATTATTTCTGGAAAGCATACCACTCATTAAATTGAAAATTCTAGGTAGAATTAGTTAACTTCGCTAAGTATAAATTTCAAGGAAAATGGAAGGAAAATACTACAAAACAAAAGAATCTGTTAATGAATATATTAAAGCTGCCCAAGGGTTTGATGGTAAAGAATTGATTGACAAAATGAACGCTTATTTAGCTCCTCAATCTTCTTTGTTGGAAATTGGTTCTGGTCCTGGAACGGATTGGAAAATTTTAAATGAAACTTACAATATAACAGGCTCTGATAATTCTTCTGAATTTATAAACCATCTATCTTCCGAGTATCCTTCTGGAGAATTTCTGGAATTAGATGCTTCAACATTAGCTACAGATAAAAAGTTTGATGGAATCTACTCTAACAAAGTACTACATCATCTTAATGATGAAGAATTACAAATTTCAATAAAACGACAAGCTGAACTATTACAAGCTAATGGAATAATCTGTCATTCCTTTTGGAAAGGAGATGGTTCTGAAATTTTTAAAGGTCTTTTTGTAAACTATCATAACGAAGAAATCTTAAAAGAAACCTTTAGCAACTATTTTGAAATTATCGTATTGGAAAGTTATCTTGAATTTGAAGAAGGTGACTCTATTTTATTAATTGCTAGAAAAAAATAATGTTTTAAAGCGCATTCCATCCTTTAATTCCTAACAAAGTTAATCCGATAACCCCAATTAAAGCTCCAAAGAAACTTTTGTAAAAAGTGTATCCGTTGTTTTGTTGATATTTAGCTATTAAAAATGCAACAACAACATCCAGTAAAAATAGAAGCAGTAAAGTTGTGCTATCCATTATTTAGATTGCTTAAACAATTGTGTTAAAATCAGTATTGCTGAAGTTGTAAAAGTAATAGTGAGTAGAATACCTGAACAAATAATAACATACTTAAACCACAACACTCCACTCCACATTAACCAAATACCACCAAATGTTAAAATAATTGAGACAAATGGCTCTACAATTAAAAACTTTTTAAGCATTGGATTTATAGAAGTAATTAAAAGAATACCTCCTAAAGCTAAAAAGATAAGCGACATACTTACTACATGGTTGTGAACGGTAGTAATAATTTCTTTTTCCGATTTTTTAAAGCGCATTATTTCAGCATCTTCATTATCTTCGTTACCTAAATAGTGCTCTTCAATACCTTGAGTTGTATTGTTTGTATTTTCGTTTACAAACCTTAAACCAGTAAAATAACCAAAAGATAGTGTTACAATAAAAAAGCCCACTAATAACTTAGCAGGTTTTGGTATGGCATGTATTAATCCGTTTAACTCCAATTATATAATCTCTTTTTGTTTTAACTCTTTCATTCTTCGCATCACTTTTTTTACATCTTCAGTTAAAGATCTTGCTGAAAGTGTTGCCCCAGATATATTTTGAACATCATGTCCAAATTTTAAATTTTTTGGATCTTTTTTATTGTAAAATTGTTTTAACCACCTAGCGCTTCCTATTTCACCTCCTTGCTCTTCTCTATAAACTAAAACCTTAATTTTTTTTATGGATAAATCTTTATTAAAAACCACCATATAATCGAACTCATTCATCTTACCAAACCCCTTTGATAAGTATGCATGAGCTACAACTTTATTATCTTTTAATACTTGATACAACGTATTATCATATAATTTAAAAGAGAGTTTATTTTTTTCTGTTACCGATAGGTTTCTTACCTTTTTAGCTACAACATTTTCTGGCCATAACTTGGCTAAATTTTTATCCATTTTCTTCATACCTGATTTAGGCAAATCAAATGAAAAGAGTGTTAAACTTATTGCTACTATTGTTAAAAAATATCTCATCCTTATAAAAACTTAAAAGGGTCTGCTAATTTCTTAGCAGACCGTAAAATTAATGAACTAACTTTAATTTAACTAAAACCATACACCAACTCCCATATTAAATTGGTTAGATACCGAACTACCTTTAGCTTCGTTACTAAACATTTGGTAATCTGCTTTAAACACAGCTCCTTTAGCTACATGGTATGAAAACCCTGTAGTAATTGCTGATCTAGCATAAGCATCATTTTTTGTTAATTCTGAAGTTACTGTTGCATGCGTATCCCAAAACTCATAACGTCCGAATAAAACTAAACGTTCTTTAGCATCTTTATTAAAAATACTCAATACATCATACCCTAACTCTCCGTAATATCCTAACATTGAAGATCCTAAATCCTTACCTGTAAGTGTGTTGTATTCTTTAGTGTTTGAAACAGTTGTAGAAATAACCTGAGCTCTTGCTTCAAATGCTTTGTATTGATATCTTAAATCAAACCCAACCATTGCTAATCCTACCACCGAAGAATCTGCTTGCTCTGCCAAACCTGTAGTATCCGTTTTCGATAAACCATCAAACAAAGTAGATTGTGTATTTCCGAAATAACCTGCTAAACCTAACTTTAATCCTTTAATTCCATAAAAATCTACTTTAGCTGAAAGATTTGGCGAACTCATTGTAGATTCAGCACCTTTTTGTCTCCCTTTTCTAAAACCGTTACTTCCTTTAAGTTTTCCACCACCATCATAACCTAAAAAACCGTTTACGGCATATACTTGGTATTTTAAGGATAACTCATCTAAATTTCCAGAAAATCCAAGTCCTATCTCTCTCCAAGTTGAAGGGACTACACTACCATCAACGCTTGTTCTTTCTACTCCGTTAAAAGTTGTTGGCTCGTGGTATTCATTTTGAATTCCCATAGGAATTAACATTAAACCTCCTTTTAAATTAAAAGCTTGATTAATTCTATAATTCATAAAAGCTTGCTCAATGTAAACCTCTTTAACGTGCTCAAACTCTATTTCAGTAACAAAATCTACTCTGTCGTTAAATTTATATCCCATAAAAAGAACCATTCTATGCACATCCAATTTTCCATTTGTCCTTGTAGTATCATTAAAACCTTGATTGTAATGTACTTCTCCGTAACCACCTATTGTAAATTTCTTTTGCGATGTGTTGTTCAATACATTTTGTGCCGAGTTTAATGGCTGATTTGTAGTATCAATTTTATTTGTTTGTGCCGATAAAGCACCAACCACTAACATTCCTAATCCTAAACTTAATAACCTCATTTTTCCCTTTTTCTACGCTTTTTTAATTTTATTTAGATTCGTTCTAAATAACAAAGCAAAAATAGAGGAGCAAGAAAGAAACTACAATACCATAAATGTGGTATTTTATAAAAAATTAAAAGAAAAAGTTGAATATTCCTTAGTTAATAATATTCTCGCGAAAAGCATAGATAACAATACCTGCAGTATTTTTAATACCCAGCTTATTCATAATATTTTTACGATGCGTATTTACAGTATGTGTACTTAAAAATATCTTTTCGGCTATTTCTTTATTAGAAAATCCATCAGAAATCAATTTGATAATCTCAATTTCTCGCTCTGAAAGTGAAATTCCAGAACAGCCATTCTTTTCTGCATCACTTTCTTCAGCTAAAATATCGATTACCATTCCACAGTAAAATTGTTTACCCGACATAGTGTCAGCAATAGCTTCCATAATTTCAGGTTTTTCGCAATCGGAAAGCAAGTAACTATCTACTCCGTTTTTTAAGGCTGTAGAAACTGTTGCTCTCGGCAAATTATCTGTAATTGCAAGTATCTTACAATCTTTATATAGTTTCTTAATTTCTTTAATTGATTTTACTCCAAACTCTTCAGTTGAATAATCAATTACAACCAAATCAGGAAAATATTTTTTTGATTGTTGCTCAAGATGTTTAATAGAATTAGCTAAGCCCAAAACCCTATTACCCAATTTAGATTGGATAATTGTTTTAAGCCCTTCTCCGGCTATCTGGTTGCTATTTGCTATTAAAATATCTATCATTACTATTTAGAATCAATCTAAATAAAACTCAAAAATAAGACATTAAATAAAGTATGCAATAAAATTTACCGTAAATATTTAAACAAATTTGTACTTTAACTTTATGAAATATTTTTTAGTAATTATTACAACCTTAATAAGTATTAGTATAACAGCTCAAGATACCACAGCGTATTTAGCTAAATTAAACTTGCATAGAGCTGAAGCCAATAAAGAGTTTGGAGATACTGCTACTTCTATTCTTCCTACCGAAGAAGTTTTAAAATTTAAACACTTAAACTACTATAAACCTAATCCTAAATTTAACATCCTAGCAAATTTTAAAAAAGATATTGGGAAAGAGTTTGATATGCTTACCTCTTCAGGGCAAAAAAGAAAATACAGACAATATGGAATTTTAACTTTTACAATAGACCAAAAAGAATTTACGCTTCCTATTTACCAAAGCATGCGCTTAATGAAAAATGAAAAGTATAAAGATTATATTTTTATACCTTTTAAAGATCACACCAATGGAAACGAAACTTATGGTGGCGGTAGATATATTGAAGCAAAAATACCTACTGGAGATACTTACCAATTAGATTTTAATTATGCTTTTAATCCTTACTGTCATTATACATCTGGATACAGTTGCCCCTACCCACCTGAAGCTAATTTTTTAGATGTTAAAATTGAAGCAGGAGAAAAGAAATATAAAAGTGACCAAGATTAAAAGCATAACACCATTATTACTTTTATTTGCCGTATTTACACCTATTAGCAATTGCTTTTCTCAAGCAAATAACGATAGTTTTAAACTAGAATTAACCAATGCTAATTTTGGAATTAACATTGGCCCATACAGAGGTAGAACTCCACAAACCAACGGTCCTTTTAATCAAGGTTTTTCTGGTTTCGGACAAGTTTACTTTCCTTTAAAATTATCTTATAAAAATTCTAAAGCTTCAATAGATAATGAATATGCAAATAAATTAATATTAATCCGCCCATCAATGCTTATACATATAATTGATAACGGCAGCTATGCCTATGGTAGCGGAATTCAATTAAGTGTCCGTAGTTTTAAACAATTTTATTTAGAATACCAGTTTGGGATAGTTTATTTAGAAGCTAGAAAAGATAGTTCTCCAGACTTACACGATGGAATGAACCTGCATAACTTCTTAAGTATTAGCAAGCCTTTAAACCAACATTTTACGGCAAGCATAGGTTTTATTCACCTCTCAAAAGGATTTTTTGATAGTACAACCTCAAATCAAGATGTTATTTCCTTAGGATTAAAATGGAATTTATGATTTTTTCTACTTTTGTAAGATGTTAAAAAATCTACTAGTAGTTTTAATTGCCTTTTTAATAATTTCTTGTGGAGAAGATAAAGTTCCTGTTATCAAAAAAACTCCAGTTGTAAAAAAAGAAAAAAAAATTACTCCTAAAAAAAAGGTGTACGACTTAATTACAGACGCCAATGTGGTTGAAAAACTAACACAATATGGGGAAGAAAACCCTGAAACAATTGTTGACATTTACACCTCAAAAGGAAAAATAAGAGTACAACTATTTAAAGATACACCCTTACACCGTGCTAATTTTATATTATTGGTAAAAAGCAGTTTTTTAACACACGCCTATTTTTCTAGAGTTTCTAAAAAATTTATGGCACAGTTTGGAGGTTCTTATGATGATATACAACGAGCTGTTAGGGATACTATTGGCTTTTATACCATTCCTTCAGAAATGAGTCACCATCATTTTCATAAAAAAGGAGCTTTAGCTGCCGCAAGAAGCTACAACAATAATCCAGAAAAAAGATCATCTTATGATGAGTTTTACTTTGTTGAAGGACAAAAGTTTAGTGATTTAACTCTAGATCATTATGAATATGAAAATAAATATAAGTTTACACCAACTCAGCGAAAATATTACAAAAATAATGTTGGCGCAGCGCATATTGACGGTGAACACACCGTTTTTGGCCAAATTATTAAAGGGTATAATGTTGTAAAAGAATTAACAGCTGTACCTACCGACTCCCAAGAATGGCCTAACACTGATATTTTTGTAGATTCTGCTATTGTTGTGAAATAATTAGAAAAGTGACAGGCGCTTTATTTTGAAGAGTTTAGCCTATCCTTTATATTTGTAAAAAATTTTACAATAATGAGATTAGGTCAATTAGCAAGACAACTAGAAATTAAACCAGATAAAATTGTTTCTTTTTTAGAAAAAGAAAAGAACATTACCATAAAATCACACCCAAATTGCAAAGTTGATGACGAATTAATTGATGACATTAGTAAACACTTTAAACCTGTTGCTGAAGAAGTAAAAGAAACTCCTAAAAAAGAAGAAACAGCAACTAAAGCTGGAGCTCCAAAAACTGAAAAAGTTGAAGAAATGCCAACTCCTGTTGAGCATATAGAAACTCAAAAAGCACCTGAGCCACAAGAATTAAAAATTGTTGGTAAAATTGATTTACCTAACAAAAAAGATATTTCTGTAGAAGTTGATGGTGTTGTGTATGACCAAGCAACTTTAGATGAGAAAAAGAAAGAAGAGCTAAAAGCTGAACGAGAGAAAAAAGCCATTGAAAAAGAAGAGAAGAAAAAAGCAGAAGCTGAAAAAAGAAGATTAGCAAAAGAAAAGAGAGAGATTGAAGCTGAAAGACAAGCCATGTTGGCAACAGAAAAAAGTAACCAACTTTCTAAAGAAGCAGAAAAAAAGAAGGCAATTATCTTAAAAGCTCAAAAAGAAAGAGAAGAAAAGCTAGAGAAAAAAAGAAAAGCAAAACAAGCAGAACACTACGCTAAAAACTTTGCGAATAAAAACGTAAAAAAGAAGAAAAAGAAAAACAAAACTGCAGAGCAATCTGAAGATAAAATTATCAATACTAATCAACCTACTTCTGAAGTTCAGGAAACAAGCATTATTAAAAGATTTATTAAGTGGTTAAATACTTAAAGCATTATCATCACATAAAAAAAAGCCTCATTAAAAATTTTTAATGAGGCTTTTTTTTATTTAAAGCTTTTACCTAATTTGGTAATGAATTAAATTTAAATAGATGAACCTAGAAAAAAGAGCAACCAAATTAATAAGCGAAGGCTACGACTTTAAATTAGAAGAATACTTCTCTAAAGGGTTTGAAATCTTTAAAAAAGAATACGGGCTATTTATTGGGTTTTCAATTATTGCAGGTATTATGTCTATCATATCAAGCCTAATTCCTTTTATAGGAAGTTTTGCTCAAATAATTATTAGCAGTATTGCTAATCTTGGTTTTTTCTATGTTGCACGTAAAATTAAAAAAGGTGAAAAACCTGATTTTGAAGATTTTTTTAAACCCTTTAATGATTTCGGAAATATTGTCGGAGTTGCACTAGTTGTAGCTGTTCTAACTATCATTGGAGTTCTCTGTTTAATAATCCCAGGTATCTATTTAGGTGTAGCTTGGGGCTTTGCGGTACCAATTGTTTACTTTTTTAGAGGAACCGAATTATGGGCTGCAATGGAAGCAAGCCGTAAAATAATCACAAAAAATTGGTGGTGGTTTTTCTTGTTTGGTTTCTGCATCGGTTTATTAAACATGTTAGGAGCTTTATGTTTATTGGTAGGTTTATTTATAACAATTCCTGTTTCTCACTTAATTATGTATGCTGCTTTTGATGACATTATGCAGCCTGATGCAATTGACGAAGCTGAAGAGGTAACACCTCCCCCAACTGATAATATAATTGAATAAAAAAAAGCCTCGTTTAAATATTTAAACGAGGCTTTTTTTAACTTATTATTTTTATTTTTTGAAGTCTCCTATTGTCTTTGTAATAATAGAAACACAATCTAATAATTGTTCTTCTGTCATAACTAATGGCGGAGCAAAACGGATTATGTTACCGTGAGTTGGTTTAGCTAATAAACCATTATCTCTTAGTTTCATACAAATATCCCAAGCAGTTGAGCTATCTTCAGTATCATTAATTACAATTGCATTCAATAAACCTTTACCTCTAACAAGTTTAACTAAATCATTCGTTTCAATAAACTTATTCATTTCTGTTCTAAACAACTGACCTAATTTCTCAGCATTTTCTGCTAAACTCTCCTCTTTAACAACTTCTAGTGCAGCCATTGCAACTTTTGCAGCTACTGGGTTTCCACCAAAAGTAGAACCATGTTCTCCAGGTCTAATTACTTCCATAATATGGTCATCAGCAAATACAGCCGAAACTGGATATACTCCACCAGAAATTGCTTTACCTAATATTAAAACATCAGGTTTAACATTTTCGTGATCTACAGCTAATAATTGTCCAGTTCTTGCAATACCTGTTTGTACTTCATCAGCTACAAACAATACTCCTGCAGCTTTACAAAGTGCAGCACATTCTTCTAAATATCCTTCATCTGGAACAAAAACACCAGCTTCACCCTGAATTGGTTCAGCCATAAATCCTGCTACATTTTCATCTTTTAATGCTTCTTCTAATGCATTAATATCATTGTAAGGAATCTTTATAAATCCTGGTGTATAAGGTCCAAAATTCTTTCTTGCATCTGGGTCATTCGAAAATGAGATAATTGTAGTTGTCCTACCGTGAAAATTGTTTTCACAAACAATAATTTTTGCTTCATTCTCAGGAATACCTTTCTTTTCGTATGCCCATTTTCTAGTTAATTTTAAAGCTGTTTCTACTGCCTCAGCTCCAGAATTCATTGGTAATACTTTATCAAAACCAAAATACTCAGTTACATATTTTTCATAAGCACCTAATACATCATTATAAAATGCTCTTGATGTTAATGCTAATGTTGATGCTTGATCAATCAATGCTTTAACAATTTTAGGATGAGAGTGACCTTGATTTACTGCTGAATAAGCAGATAAAAAATCATAATACTTCTTTCCTTCTGCATCCCAAACGTAAACACCTTCTCCTTTACTCAGTACAACTGGTAGTGGGTGGTAATTATGTGCTCCATACTTGTCCTCTAAAGCAATTGCTTCCTTAGAACTTAATTTCTCTGTTGTCATAGTTTCCATAACTTTTAATTAAAAAATGAATAATTATAACTCATCACGGAGAGTGTACATCCTTTCCTCATTAGGTTTCATAAAGAAATTGGAGAGAAATCATCCGCTAACAAAATTATTTAAAATAAACTAAATATTAGTAATTTTGAACGCTAAAATATATCATGAATACAAGCCAGTATTTATGCATTCTTCAGATATAGAAATGAGTAAAAAAACATTCAAAAAAAATCAAATTGTTGAACTAGAAATTGTTGATGCTGCTTATGGTGGTAAAGGAATTGCTAAACACAAAACTGACGAAGGAGATTATATACTATTTGTTCCAAACACAATTAAAGGACAAACTGTTACTGCAAGAGTTGTTAAACGTAAAAACAAATATGCTGAATGTAAATTGGTTGATGTTATAACTAGATCTAAAGATGAAGTTGAACTTCCTTACCAGCCTATATCAGGTGCACCTTTCGCTAGACTACCAATTGCCCTTCAGAAAGAGCAAAAACAAACCCAAACACTAGAACAATATAAACGAATTGGAAAAGTAGAAAACGTAGAGTCTTTATTTGATGAATACATTGAATCCCCATTAATATGGCACTACCGTAATAAAATGGAATATTCATTTAGTGCTATTGGTCATAATTTAGAGACTGATGAAGAATATGATGGTTTTTCGTTTGGATTTAAAAGAAGAGGTACTTGGTGGAAAGTAGAAAACTTAGATAAAGATAGCGGCTTATTTGATGCTGAATTTGAAAATAAATTAAAAGAAATTAGAATATATTGCGAAAACTCTGGTTTACCTGCTTGGCATCCACCAAGAAAAGAAGGCTTTTTTAGATATTTAGTGGTTAGAAAAAGTTTCTTGACTAATCAATTCTTAATTAAATTAGTTACAAGTAGTGATGGAATGGAAAACTTTAAGTTTGACGAATTCACAAAACTGGTAACGGATTTATTAGGCGATAGAGTTGCTGGTCTATTACATACTATTAATGATGATATTGGAGATAATGCTCAATCA
>JBMYXB010000022.1:0-24378 GCA_049608005.1 Vicingaceae bacterium | reverse complement strand
CTACAATGTTTACTTCAACACGCACATCAGAACCCGCATGTAATGTTTTACCTGGCGTAGTTCCAACAGCATTTTTATTAAATATTTTTTCTACTGCCGTTAATCCTTGCCCTTCAACAGAAATTTCTTTCGAAGTAGCATAAACTTGTGGCACATCTATTCCTAAAGCTTTACAAGCAAAAGTTTGTAATTTTTTACCAAAAACAACTGCATAAGAACCTCCCGCTTTCATAAACTCCATTTTTTGAGGAGTAAATGCTGCAGAAATATCTTTCAATTCAGCATCTCCGTTATAAAGCTTTTTTGTTTTGGTATTAATGGTTAAAACTGTTCCTGTTTCAACAGAATATTCTTCTTTTAATACTGGATCTCCATCCGCATCAAATATGGTATTTCCTGCTTCATCTTTTTGCTTTACCCAGTTTTTTAAATCTAAACCAATACCTCCTGTTACACCAACAGTAGTTAAAAATATTGGTGAAATTCCGTTGGTACCAGCAATTACTGGAGCAATATTAATAAACGGTACGTATGGACTAGCTTTTACACCTGTCCATAAAGCAACATTGTTTACTCCCGACATTCTAGAAGAACCAACTCCCATTGTTCCTTTTTCGGCAATTAACATCACACGTTTTTCAGGATGTTGTTTTTGTAAGGCCAATAATTCGTTTTGCATGTCTTTATTGTGCTCAAACAAACATTGTCCGTGTAACTCTCTATCCGATCGCGAGTGGGCATCACCTCCTGGCGATAATAAATCGGTAGAAATATCACCAACACCAGCAATGTAAGTTACCACCTCAATTTTTTCGTCAATTTCAGGTAATTTGGTAAAAAACTCTGCATTGGCATAACTCTCTATAATTTCTTTCGCTATTGCGTTTCCGCCTTTGTAAGCTTCCTCTAAACGGTTAGTATCTGCATCGTATAAAAATACTTGTGTTTTTAACACTTTAGCAGCTTCCTGAGCTGTTGCTGCGTCATTCCCTAAAGCAAGGTCTAACAATACCTCTACCGAAGGACCACCTTTCATGTGCGATAATTGCTCAAAAGCAGAAGCTGTAGAAATCTCTTCAACAACAGTTTCTCCTAAAATAATTTCTTTTAAAAATTTAGCTTTTACACCAGCAGCACTAGTCGTTCCCGGCAATACATTGTAAATAAAAAAGTTTAACGAATCTGCTCTGTGTGCATTGTTTGCATCCTTAATTTGTGCAATAATTTCACTTAATAAATCGGCACCATCAACTGGTTTAGGGTGTAAACCCTGCCCTTTTCTGTCTTCAATTTCTTTAATGTAATCTTGATATAGACTCATAATTAATTTGTTTTTTAATAAGTTAAAAGTAACAAAGTTTATCAAGCCAAAAGTCTTAATATCTTGTATCTTTCAATCTTAAATCTATTAATAAAAAACAGCTTATTATGGATAATTTCTCTTGCCAACGCCAACTTAATCCCGATTAGGATATCCCAACTAACTGTATTGAGCTACGAAATTAAGCATTCAAAAAAAAAGACGCAAATTAATTCAAACGATATTTTGGGGCTTCCTCCCGATAGCTATCGGGAGGTCGGGCTATACGTTAAATCTTTTTTATCAACTGTTATTCTCCAAGGTTTTATTGAGTTAAGTTCATAAACCTTGGAGAATTTTCTTGAATAAAAAAAGGATACCACTCCTATCCCTAAGCCGAAAATTCAAGTATTTTTCACCCCACTACTAAACCTCAAAGGTTTCTTTTCTACATCCACATAAACCTTTGAGGTTTTTCTCTTCAATATTTCTTATAATATAAACTAAACCTTCAAAGTTATCTTGAATAAAAGTTAAAATACCTGATGCCTTTTTAGGCATCCCCCTCTAAATATCATATCCTTAAGCCAAAAACTTTCATTAGATGACTTGGAGTCATCCGATGAAAAGGTTAATTTACCTCGCACCCAAACCTCAAAGGTTTCTTTTCTCTGTCCACATTAACCTTTGAGGTTTTAAAACAAAAAACGAACTAATGTTCTCATAAAACTTCATTCAGTATCACAATGTTTTTAGTAACCATTTTTATTACTTTTGCACCTCAAAATTTACACAAATGTACAGATCGCATACCAACGGAGAGTTAAGATTAGAAAACGTAAACAACGAAGTTACCCTAGCAGGATGGGTTCAAAAATCGAGAGATTTAGGTGCCATGACTTTTGTTGATTTAAGAGACAGATATGGAATTACTCAACTCATTTTTGGAGAAGAACACAGCGAAGCTGCCAAAGCTTTAGGTAGAGAAGATGTAATCCAAATTAAAGGAACTGTTATTGAGCGTGAAAGCAAAAACAAAAACATTCCTACTGGAGAAATTGAAATTACGGTTACTGAATTAACCATTTTAAACAAAAGTAAAACACCTCCTTTTACTATCGAAGATGAAACGGATGGTGGTGAAGAGTTGCGTATGCAATACCGTTATTTAGATTTAAGAAGAAATCCTTTACAAAACGCCCTTAAATTAAGACACCAACTTTCTATCGAAATTAGAAAGTATTTAGATAGCATCAATTTCTTTGAAATTGAAACACCTTATTTAATAAAATCTACTCCCGAAGGAGCTAGAGATTTTGTGGTGCCAAGTAGAATGAACCCAAATGAATTTTACGCTTTACCACAATCGCCACAAACATTTAAGCAATTGCTAATGGTAAGTGGTTACGATAGGTACTATCAAATTGTTAGGTGTTTTAGAGATGAAGATTTAAGAGCTGACAGGCAGCCAGAATTTACGCAAATTGATTGCGAAATGGCGTTTGTTGATCAAGAAGATATCCTAAATACTTTTGAAGGAATGGTAGATTACCTTTTCAAAAAAGTAAAAGGTGTAGAACTGACTGCATTTCCTAGAATGGATTACGCAACAGCAATGGAAAAATATGGTTCTGATAAACCAGATATCCGTTTTGGAATGACTTTTAACTACATTAACGAAGTGGCTCAAAATAAAGGGTTTAAAATATTTGATGAAGCTGAAAGTGTTATTGCAATTGTTGCTGAAGATTGCTCAACTTACACCCGTAAAGAATTAGATAAATTAGTTGATTTTGTTAAGCGTCCGCAAGTTGGTGCTAAAGGATTAATTTATGTAAAATGTAACGAAGATGGAACATTCAAATCTTCGGTAGATAAATTTTACAATCAAGATGATTTAAAAGCTTGGGCAGATAAATGTAACGCTAAAGCTGGCGATTTAATTTTAGTGTTATCTGGTGATAAAGCAACTACTCAAAACCAAATGAACACTTTACGTTTACATTTAGGCGATGAGTTAGGCTTAAGAAACCCTAACGAATACGCTCCTTTATGGGTGTATGATTTCCCTTTATTAGAATGGGATGAAGATTCTAAAAGATACCATGCAATGCACCACCCGTTTACTTCTCCTAAAAAAGAAGACATGCACTTATTAGATTCTGCACCTGGAGAAGTAAGAGCAAATGCTTATGATATGGTTTTAAACGGAACTGAAATTGGTGGTGGTTCTATTCGTATCCACGATAAAGAAACACAAGCTTTGATGTTTAAACATTTAGGTTTTTCTGAAGAAGAAGCAAAAGCACAATTCGGATTTTTAATGAATGCTTTTGAATATGGCGCTCCTCCACACGGAGGTATTGCTTTAGGTTTTGACAGGTTGTGTGCTTTATTTGGCGGGCAAGAAACCATTAGAGATTTTATTGCTTTCCCAAAAAACAATAGCGGAAGAGATGTAATGATAGATTCTCCTTCTCCTATTGCAAATGAGCAATTAGATGAGTTAAACATCAGTTTAAAACCTAAAGTAGAAGCTTAAATTAACGCTCAAATTGCTGGATGATAAAAGTCAGTTTCTAATAATTGAATTTCTTGTAAATTTGTGGCTCAATTGGTTGATATGAAAGAGAAAAAGATTGCTTTATTTAATAAACTAGGTAGACCAGAACTAGAAGAAGAACTCAACAATGAGACTTTTAAAAGAATTACTGTTTCTTTATATAGATACGTTGACATAAAAAATCCTGAAGTTTTTAGAGATATTTTATATGGCTGTTGGGCTGAATTAAATATTAAAGGAAGGATTTATTTAGCTAAAGAAGGAATTAACGCACAATTTTCTTGTCCTGAACACAATTGGGAAAAGTTTATAACATCATTAAATGACTATGATTATTTGAAGGATGTCCCTTTAAAAATTGCTGTTGAAGATGACGGAAAATCTTTCATTAAACTTACCATAAAAGTCAGACACAAAATTTTAGCCGATGGAATGGACGATAACAGTTATGACACCTCAAATGTTGGAAAACATTTAACTGCTGCCGAATGGAACAAGCACATGGCGGATCCTAATACAATTGTTGTTGATGTTAGAAATCATTACGAGCATGAAATTGGTCATTTTAAAGGTGCAGTTTGTGCAGAGTCTGATACTTTTAAAGAAGATTTACCAAAAATTTACGACAAGCTAAAAGGGAAAGAAGATCAAAAAATATTACTCTATTGCACTGGCGGAATAAGATGCGAAAAAACAAGTGCTTATTTAAAGCACGAAGGTTTTGAAGATGTGAACCAACTACATGGAGGAATTATTGATTATGCCCGACAAATTGAAGCAGAAAATTTAGACAACAACTTTATAGGTAAAAACTTTGTTTTTGATGAAAGAAGAGGCGAACGAGTTTCTGATGACATTATTAGTACCTGTCACCAATGTGGAGAATCTTGCGATACCCATACCAATTGCGAATATTTAGATTGCAACTTACTGTTTATACAATGCGATAATTGTAAAACTGAATATAGCAATTGCTGTTCTAATGAATGTTTAGACAATTCTAAATTACCACTTGAGGTACAAAAAGAGCTGCGTAAAAAACGAGAAGCTGAAGGTCTTTTAGATTACAATAAAAGCTTAAGACCAAAAATTAAAGGAATTAAAAAAACAAAATAATTAATAGGTAATACACTCCTTTTTTAAAACAATATATTGTCGCAATCTTTTCCTTGAGTTTATTATATCAAATAACAGAATAATATTTTATGACCTTAAAATTTTCTAAGCAATTAATTACCTTTACAGAGAAAATTAATATTTAATATGGAAGGTAGCGTTTTAGTAATTGGATCATCGGGGCAAATAGGAACAGAGTTAGTTGAAGAATTAAGAGTTTTGTATGGCAACAAAAATGTTATTGCATCAGACATAAGAGAACCACAAATTAAACAGGATGGGCCTTTTGAAATACTAGATATTTTAAATAAAGTACAACTGTTAGAAATCGTTGAAAAACACAACATTAAGCAAATATATTTATTGGCGGCATTGCTTTCTGCAACAGCAGAAAAGAACCCTGCTTTTGGTTGGGATTTAAATATGAATAGCCTTTTTAATGTATTGAATTTAGCCAAAGATAAAGTTATTGATAAAATTTTCTGGCCAAGTTCAATTGCTGTTTTTGGACCAACAACACCACAACAAAACACACCTCAATACACTGTTATGGAGCCAACAACAGTTTATGGAATTAGTAAACAAGCTGGTGAAAGATGGTGTGAATACTACCACGAAAAGTATGGTGTTGATGTTAGAAGTATCCGTTACCCAGGTTTAATAGGATACAAATCAAAACCAGGAGGAGGAACAACAGATTACGCTGTAGATATTTTTTATCAAGCCTTAGAAAACAAATCTTACGAATGTTTTTTATCTGAAACCACTACTTTACCAATGATGTATATGGGAGATGCCATAAAAGCAACAATCAACATTATGGAAGCAGAAAAAGAATCTATAAAAATACGATCTAGCTATAATGTTTCAGGAATTAGTTTTTCTCCAAAAGAAATTACTCTAGAAATACAAAAAACTATTCCGGAGTTTACAATCACTTATAAGCCAGATTATCGCCAAGCAATAGCCGACAGTTGGCCACAATCAATTGATGATTCTAATGCCAACAAAGATTGGGAATGGAAGCCTGATGTTAACTTATCTAAACTATCAGAAATTATGCTTAGTAATTTAAACACACCAATTTTAGATAATGTTTAGAATTGGTTTTGCCATATAAGATATGGCAAATTACACTTTAATCGAAAAAATATAAGATTTAATCTAAATCTTAAAAAAGAAATGAAAATCTTTACATATATTTATTTTTTTAAAGCTCTCAAAAAAAATATGAGTAAAGTAACAAAAATACTATACATCTGTATCTTGATTTTTATTTGCACCATTAGCGATGCTCAAAGCGCCTCTAATTACACAATTATTGATGGTGATTCAATAAACATTATAGATGAAAACAACAGAAAGCAAGGGTTTTGGAAAATTTTTGGAAAGATGAAGAATATTCCTGGTTACGAACCCGACCAAGTAATAGAACAAGGAAAATATACCAACAGCAGAAAACAAGGTCTTTGGACTAAGTTTTTTGCATCAGGTAAAACTAAAAGCGAAATAGAATATAAAAACAGCAGACCAAACGGAATATACAGAACTTATTTTGAGAATGGACAGTTAGAAGAGGAAGGAACTTGGAAAAACAACAGAAACACTGCTTCTTTTAAAAGGTATTATGAAAACGGACAGGTTTCTCAAGATTTTGCTTTTAACGCTTCTGGAAAAAGAGACGGTAAACAAACTTACTTTTATGAGAATGGACAAGTAATGATTGAAGCCGATATTGTTGCTGGTAAAGAAAAATTTGTAAAAGAGTTTTATGAAGATGGATCTATAAAAGCCGAGAAAAATTTTATTGATGGTAAGCTAGATACTATAAATACAAAAATTTATAAACCAAAAACTCCTATTAAAGATAGAGATGCTGAAGAACTTAAGCATGCTCCAGAAGAAATTGTTACGGTAGATAAAACAGAACAATCTAACAATGGTAAATTTAATGGAGATGGAATTCATAAAATGTACAACCAAAGCAAACAAATATCTAAAGATGGTTTATTTAAAGCATATCGTTTAATTGATGGATTACAATATCAATACAATGGAAATGGAATTTTAACTAAAGTTAAGCGTTTTAAAAACGGTAGATATATAGGTGACGCACCTTTACCTTCTCAATAATAAAAAGAATCAAATTGTTAAAAACCCAGTTTTGGAATTTTCAGAACTGGGTTTTTTATTTTTCAATTAAACCCTACTTTTGTAGTACAATTTAATATAAAATGTCAGAAACTAGCAAACTACATATTTACAATAGTTTAACCAAAACTAAAGAATTATTTGAACCTATAAACCCTCCATTTGTTGGGCTTTATGTATGTGGACCAACTGTTTACAGCGATGTTCATTTAGGTAATGTTAGATCATTTTTAACTTTTGATATAGTTTATAGATACCTTACTTATTTAGGTTATAGTGTAAGGTATGTAAGAAATATTACAGATGTTGGCCACTTATTAGATGATAGTGATGATGGAGATGACAAAATAGAAAAAAGAGCTCGACTAGAAAAAATTGAGCCGATGGAAATTGTACAGAAATACACCAATGGTTTTCATGATACCGTTAATCAATTTAACCTAATACCGCCAAGCATAGAACCAACAGCTACTGGTCATATTATTGAGCAAATAAAAATGATTGAACGCATTATTAACAATGGTTTTGCTTATGAAGTAAATGGTTCGGTTTATTTTGACGTTAAAAAATACTCAGAAAAATACAATTACGGTGAATTATCTGGAAGGAAAATAGAGGAACAATTAGAACAAACACGCGATAGCCTTGAAGGTGGAAATGAAAAAAGATTTTTTGCTGATTTTGCTATCTGGAAAAATGCTTCAGAAGAAACTATAATGAAATGGGATTCACCTTGGGGAACTGGAGTTCCTGGTTGGCATTTAGAATGTTCAGTAATGAGTACAAAGTACTTAGGACAAAAATTTGATATTCATGGAGGAGGAATGGATTTAAAATTTCCTCATCACGAATGTGAAATTGCCCAATCTGTTGGAGCAGATGGAGAAAATCCTGTGAAATATTGGATGCACGGAAACATGCTTACCGTTAATGGCACAAAAATGAGTAAATCATTAGGAAATTCTTTTTTACCTCATGAGCTAATTGCTGGCGATCACTCTTTATTAGATAAAGGCTATACTCCAATGACGGTTAGGTTTTTCTTTTTACAAGCAAACTATAAGAGTACTGTAGATTTTTCCAACGAAGCCTTGCAGGCTGCAGAAAAAGGACTAAACAGGTTAATGACCGGAATTACTACTTTAAATAAATTAGAAGTTTCTAACACCTCAAGTGTTGATATTGATACTATTATAGTAAAATCTACAGAAAGTTTAAATGATGATTTTAATACTCCCATGACCATTGCTCATTTATTTGACGGAGTTAAAATGATTAATTCTATTGATGCTGGTAAAGAAAGTATTAATAGTACTGACTTAGAAAAACTGCAACAACATTACAACGCTTTTGTTTTTGATATTTTAGGCTTAACTTCTGAAGAAAATGACGCTTCAAATGATGAATTACCTAGTGATTTAATGAACCTAATTATTGAACTAAGAAAAAAATCTAAAGAAAATAAAGATTGGGGAACAGCCGATTTAATTCGTGATGAGTTAAAAAAATTAAACATCGCTATAAAAGATACTAAAGACTCATCTACTTGGAATTATGAAGCAGGCAATGCCTGAAATAATTATTGAATAACTTATGAAAAATAAACTATTCCTTATTGTTATTTCATTGCTAATTTTTGGCTGTGGAAATGATAAAAAAAGAGAAAAAAAAGTAGTTGAAATTGCTAAACCAATAACAGCTCAATTAAAAGTAGAAAAACCAGTTTTTAATGCCGATTCAGCTTATTTGTTTGTAAAACAACAAGTAGATTTTGGCCCTAGATTTCCTAATAATGATGCTCATGCAAAATGTGCTATTTTTTTAGCAAAAAAACTAAAATCTTTTGGTCTAGTAACAACCACTCAAATTGGTGAGGCAACTACTTTTAACAATAAAAAAATTACTATAAAAAACATTATTGGTGCTTACAATCCTAAAGAAACAGAAAGGATTTTACTTTTTGCCCATTGGGACAGTCGTCCTTTTGCAGATCAAGATTCTAAAAACATGACCCAACCTATTTTGGGTGCCAATGATGGTGCTAGTGGAGTTGGTATTTTACTAGAAGTAGCAAGGCAATTGTCAAAAACAAGACCATCTATTGGTGTTGATTTTATATTTTTTGATGCAGAAGATTATGGACAACCAGCAAGTATGAATGCAATAATTTCTGACTCTTATTGCTTAGGCTCGCAATATTGGTCCAAAAACTTACACCAAAAAGATTACACAGCTAAATATGGAATTTTACTAGATATGGTTGGAAATGCTAATGCTTACTTTACAAAAGAGAGTATTTCTATGAATTACGCACCTCAAATTGTACAAAAAGTATGGAGCAATGCTGCAGCTTTAGGTTATAGCAATAGTTTTGTAAATCAGCAAACGGCATTTGTTGGCACCGATGATCATCAATTTGTTAATGCTATTGCTGGTATTCCAAGTATAGATATTATCCATTACGAAAGATCTTCAGGCAACTTTCACAGTTCTTGGCATACCCACAATGACAACATGGATGTAATTGATAAAAACACCCTTGCAATGGTAGGAGAAGTTCTGTTACACACAATTTATCAAGAAAAGTAATTTTTTTAATATGAATCAATCTTAAGATTGTGATATTTAATATATTATAATATATTTGCAAATTAACTAACATAAAATCAAAGAGATGAAAAAATTTTTAACTATGTTGATGGTAGCAAGTATATTTAGTTTAGTAGCTTGTGGACCAACAGAAGAAGAAAAAGCTACTGCAGAAGCTGAAGCTGAAGCAATGGTAGAAGAAATGATGGGCGGATTAGAAGAAGCTGTTGAAGAAGCTGCATCTACTGAATTAGCTGAACACGTTTGTACTGAAAAATGTACTGAAGAAGCTTGTAGTTTTGCTTGTGGAGAAAAAGGACATGAATGTTCTGACGCTTGCCATACAGAAGAAGGAGAGGAACATGGTCATGACCATGCAGAAGGTGAAGAACATGCTCACTAAAAATTAAAACACGTAAATAAACAATAACCTAACACATAACAAAATGAAAAAATTTTTAACAATGTTGATGGTAGCAAGTATCTTTAGTTTAGTAGCTTGTGGACCAACAGAAGAAGAAAAAGCTGCTGCTGAAGCTGAAGCTGAAGCAATGGTAAACGAAATGTTTGAAGGATTAGAAGAAGAAATGGAAGCTACAGAAGAAGTGGTTGCTGAAGAAGTAGTTGAAGAAGCTGCTGCTGAAGGTGAAGAGGCTACTGAAGAAGTAGTAGAAGAAGTAGTTGAGGAAGAAGCTCACTAATCTTTTTTTCTTTTAAAGAAAATTAAAAAGGTTCAACGATGTTGAACCTTTTTTTTGTATTTACTTTTTTAAACCACCTCAGCCACCACAAAAGTACTCCCACCAATAAATATTAAATCATGTATTGATGCATTATCTTTGGCGGTATTCAACGCATTTGCAACACTACTATAAGCAATTCCTTTTAACCCTGTTTGCTCAGCAATCACTACTAATTCATCCACCGCTAAAGCCCTAAGGATATTAGCCGCACAAAAATAGTATTGTGCATCCTTAGGAAAAAGCTCTAATACTTCATTAATTGATTTATCATTAACAGCTCCAAAAACAATGTGCAGCTTCTTATAAGGTGTTTTTTGTAGTTGATTTACCAATTCTGTTACCCCTTCTTTATTATGTCCCGTATCACAAATAATTAACGGATTATTATCTAAAACCTGCCATCTGCCCAATAAATTAGTGTTCTGAACAACCGAAAGTAAGCCATTCTGGATATTTTCTTTAGAAATTTTCCAACCAAGCTCTTTTAAAATTTGAATGGTAGCCTGAACTGTTTTTAAATTTTTTTGTTGATACCCTCCTAGTAAATCGGTTTGATATGTCCGCTGAATTAAAGCATCTGCAAATACTATTTTAGAGACACATTCCTCTGCTTTTTTTGTAAAAAAAACTTTGGTTTCTTGTTGAGTTTCTCCAATTACAACAGGAATATTTGGTTTAATTATCCCAGCTTTCTCTACTGCTATTTTTGCTAAAGTATCTCCTAAAAACTGGGTATGATCAATACCAATATTTGTAATTACGCTAACTTCTGGTGTTACTACATTGGTAGAATCTAACCTTCCACCTAACCCTGTTTCTACAATGGCTATATCTACTTTTTGATAAGCAAAATAATCAAACGCTAAACCAACAGTCCATTCAAAAAAAGACAAGTTAATCTCCTCAAATTGAGTTTTATATTTTTCCACGAAAGTGGCCACCTCTTTTTCAGTAATCATCTCTCCATTAATTTTAACCCGTTCTCTAAAATCTTTTAAGTGTGGAGAAGTATATAAACCCACTTTATAACCTGCCTCTTGTAAAACGGAAGCCAACATGTGCGAGGAAGAACCTTTACCATTTGTTCCGGCAACATGCACAGTTTTAAACTTCTTTTCAGGGTTACCCAACAAGTTCATTAAAGAATGAGTATTACTTAAATCAATTTTATAAGCTGCCTTACCAATTCTTTGATACATTGGCAATTGAGAAAAAAGATAGTCTAAGGTTTCTTGGTAGTTCATTCGTAGAAATATAAAGATCTCGCATCAAGTGCGGAATAATTCAATTTACTATTTTGAAAAACAAAATAGAATTTCATTAATTCAAAATAAAAACAAAAGTCATGGTTCCTTTTTGTTCGAATGGTGCGTTACCATCTTTCTTAAATTTTGCTTGATAAGCCGCTTCTTCTGCTTTTTTCTGTAAAATAGGATTTGTTGTTGTAGAACCTCTAGCTCCAGTTTTTGCTCTAACCACTTTACCATCTCTGTTTACCCAAATATCTACCACCACTTTACCATCTTCTTGAGTTGGGTTTTCAGGTTTTTTAAAACTTACCTTTCCTCTACCACCTAAACTGAAACCTATTCCACTTCCGCCAACATTACTATTCCCATTTGTATTGGGATCTCCATTAGGGTCTCCTTCATTTCCTGACCCCTCAGAATTTCCTTGACTACCATCTTCTGAATTACTATTGGCATTGTTTGCTGCATTTAAAGCATTCAATAAATTTTGACTTGCAGCTTGAGTTTCTTTAACGGTTTCTTCAGCTTGTGTTTCAGAAGAGTTAACCTCAACAGATTCTACATTATCTTGCGTTAAAACTTGTTCTTCAGCAGCACTTGCATTCGTATTTTCGGTTGGTGTTACATTTTCTGATGTTGAGCTAGCTGCTTCCTCTGCTTCAACCTCTCCAGAACCCTCATCACTTGTTCCAAAATTAATCATCATAGCTCCTTCATTTTCTGGCGGAGGATCTTGATAAGGCATTCCAAAAGAAAGAAATAATAACAACAATAGTAAGTGAACCAAAACTGTTCCTATTATTCCTAATCTGCTATTTTTTTCTTTGATAAGTTCCATTGCTTGATAGATGCTTTAAAAAAGCTTTTCCATAATTTATTTTGGAGCTGTTGCTAAAACCAACTTTAATTGATGTCTGTTTGCTATGTCCATTATTACCACAACATTTTCTATTGGTACTGATTTATCTGCTTTTAAAATGATTCCAGCATCCTCTTCCCCTTCTACCAAAGCTAAAACTTGTTTTTCAATATCTTGCTCAGCAACTTCGCTTTCATTTACATGATATTTTAAATCTTCAGTAATACTAACACTTACCGTTTGTGGTCGTGGTTTTGGGTTTGAACTTGCTTTAGGCAACAAAACATCCAAAGAATTAGGGCTAATTAACGTTGATGCTATTATAAAAAATATCAACAATAGAAACACAATGTCGGTCATACTCGACATGTTAAAATTAGTTGTAACTCTATTTTTCGATCTGATAGCCATTATACTGCAGGTTCGTGTAAAATGTCTAAAAACTCAACTGTTCTTGCTTCCATAACAAAAACAATTTTTTCTACTCGTGCTACTAAGGTATTGTATCCTACATAGGCAATAATACCAACAATTAATCCTGCAACAGTAGTTACCATTGCTGTAAAAATACCATCCGATAAGGTTTGTAAATCTACTCCACCACCACCTGATGCCATTTTATGAAAAACTAAAATCATTCCGATTACTGTTCCCAAAAACCCAATCATAGGTGCTGCACCAGAAATTGTTGCTAGTGTAGATAAGTTTTTTTCTAATTTATTTAATTCAATTTTACCAGTATTTTCTACTGCCGCACCAATATCACTTAAAGGTTTACCAATTCTACTTACCCCTTTTTCTATCATTTTAGCAATTGGCGAAGCATTAGAATTACACAATGCTTTTGCAGCATCTATTTTACCATCTAAAATATTATCTTTTATTTGGTTCATAAAATTAGCATCTTCTTTACTCGCCTTTTTTATCACCATAAATCTTTCTATAATAATATAAACGGCTAAAATTGAAAGGATCAATAACGTAAACATAATTATTGCCCCTCCAGTTCCTCCTGAGCTAACTAATTGCCATACCGTAAGTGTTTTTTCTTCTGGCACTATTGCTTCTGCAACTTCGGCTACTGGAGTATCTCCAACGGTCATTTGTAATAAAAAATTCTTAAACATATTTCTAATTTTATATCAATACCAAGCTAAAATACGATTATGACTAGCTCACATAAAATAGCTTTATGGTAATTGTAAACAGTAATATGTTAGTTTTTATTGTATTTACAAAAAAGTACGGTATAGCCGTTTTTTACAACCTACAATGCCACAAGGCACTGGCTTGTGTTTACAGAATTTATTATTCAAGCAAAATACTTGAAACCTGAGTTCGATATAAGAACTCAGGTTTGAAGCTAGTTGATGAAATACTATTGAATAATCATTAATTATTGAACAACTATCTTTTCAACAATTGTTTTTTCGGCATTTATTATTTGTACAAAATAAATACCAGCAGGTAAATCAGAAATGTCAATTACACGAGTATTACCCGTTATGTTTTTCCATATTTTTCCTGTAACATCAGCAATACTTATTTCTTTAATTGTTTGGTTTTGATGGATAATATTTAACTCATCTGTAGCTGGGTTAGGATATATATTGATAACTGAAGTTCCATTAATTTCTGAATCTACTCCTGTTACAATAGGAGAAATTACACTAATCGTAAATCCTGCTTTATTAAATACTACTCCATTTTGTCCAATAGAATCACAAAACTGATCAATACAACCACCTGCACCATCATTAACTGTTAAACAAAGGTAAAAAGGACCTGCCGTAGAGTAAGTATGGGTTGGGTTTTGCAATGTAGAAACACTTCCATCGCCAAAAGTCCACATGTAATTTAAATTGTTTCCTGTAGAACTATTATAAATTCCAATTCCATTTATATCAGGAAAAACAGAATATCCAGCAATACAAGCAGCTGGATTAGTGACACCTGTTACATTTATGGTATCTATGTAAGAATCCGAACAAGGAACAGAAGAAGCAGTATCATTAGTACTTAGTACCACCAAATAATTACCATTAGCACTAAACTGATGACTAGGACTCATTGCAGTTGAAGTGTTTCCATCACCAAAAGCCCAATGCGATTGAGAAGCCCCACCTGAGGATGTATTGGTAAAAGAGAAATTGCCATTTCCGTTATCTACATATGTATAACTTGGGTTTGTATTACAAGCTGTTGTAAAACAATGAGGTCCTACCCAAGAACTAAAATTAGCCGAACCACAATATGACCGTACATAATAACAATAAGAAGTAGCTGGTAGTAAACCAGTTAAAATATGTGGATTAATGAGTGTCATCGCAATAGTGGGTGTCCCTGTAGGAACAAATCCATCTGGACCAAATTCAATATCCCAAGCAGTAGCAGTTCCATTTTCTGTCCAACTTAAATCAACTGAAGTAGTATTTAATAAGGTAGCATTTAAAAGAGATGGAGCATTACAAGGTGTTGTAAAACAATAAGGTCCCATCCAAGAACTAAAATTAGCCGGGCCACAATTTGACCTTACATAAAAACAATAAGAAGTAGCTGGTAGTAAACCTACTAAACCATACGGATTCATAGTTACCGAAGCCATAATTCCTGTTCCAGGAGTAAATCCTGCAGCACCCCATTCAATATCCCAATCAGTAGCAGTTCCGTTTTCTTGCCATGTAATCTCTGCAAAATTAGTAGAAAGATTAATCGCACTTAAAAAAGATGGATCAACACATTGAGCCTTTAGATTACCTATTGAGATGAAAAGAAGAATTAAAAAAGGGATAAAGTTTTTCATTTTGAGAGTATTTTGAGGGTTTAATTTTACTAATATACAAAAAATAATCTATAAGCTAACCATCTTATAACCAAGGCAAACGACTAACCCAAAGCAACTTACCCTGTCGGTTATTAAACTTTTACCACAAGCGGGACGCTTGCGGAAGCAGAAGCAAAATCTAAAATGACAAGCTGCTATTCGTTTTTATTCGGAAGATAGCGAGCTGTTAGGGCTAAGTTAATTTCTTCTTTTTAATTGCTCTGGTTGCATTAATACAGGAAAAAAATCAGTTACATAAACTTTATTTATTGTTTGATTTACATAATAAATAATCTTGATTTCGAAGTTCCTAGTTTCTTTGTGAAGTATAAATTTAAATGATTCCTTATGTTCTTGTAAAGAAGGTTCTAAACGACCTCTTTCTGGCATTTTCAAAAGAGACTTTGTTGTTAAAATAATTTTCTCATTTATTTCTAAAGCTCTTTCGAAACTAAAGTTATCTAGTAAATAAGTTAATATTTCTTCTCGATATCTTTGTTTTGCTGGATAAGTTATTTCTACTTCAAAGCTTTGCTGTTCAACCATTCTTTATTTTCTGTTTGAAAAGTATTTAAAGATATTGTTTCTCCTTTTTCTATTGCTTCTAATGATTCTTGTGCCCTTTGCTGTAATTCTTCTTGAGTTGCAGTTCTTTTTGTTTTTCTATATTTCAGCATATTTTTAAATGCCTCTATTAAATTTGGGTCTTCTACATTTGTTAACTCAGCTTTTATCCATTTTATGTCTGCCTGTATGTTCATCATTTAAAGGTTTAGTATTACTACAAATTTAACGTTTTTCAGCTCATTTTGTTCTCTTTTACCCCAAAACAGATATAATTCGTTAATATTTCTCTGTATTTTTTTTGCTTGATTGACTAACTATTTTTCTGTTAAACTTACTTTATTCATATTCTACAAACCGTTGTGTCATTAAAAAATTTTAACGCTTACGCAGAATCTATTCCGGCAGCTATCGGAATAATAAGCTGTATTTAGTTCTTACTTGGAAGATGACGAGCTGTTTGAGGGATAAATTATACTTAAAAGCATTACTTAAACAAGTACATTTTACCAAATCCTTTTTTAAAATAACCATCAGCAGAAGTGCCTCTATGTTCAATTTTTTCTGAGTTAATTTGAGTAATTACATGATACAAGTACAATCCGTTTGCTAACCTATCGCCATAGGTATCTGTTCCATCCCAAGCAAAATCAGAAATGTTTCTTCCAATGTTTATTGGTCCTAATTCATCTTTATGAATTTCTCTAACCACTTTACCTGTAATGGTCATTATTTGAATTTTAAATACCTCTGGAATTTCACTTCCTGTTAAAGTAAACACAAACCTTGTTGATGTTGTAAAAGGATTTGGGTAGTTAACAATATTGGTAATTGTTGATTTACTAATTACCTCAAACCCTATTAAATAATCAAGGTTTCCAGAATTATTTTGAGTTCTATCGCTTGCTTGTACACGCAATTTATATTGACCATCTTCTTTAAAATCTCCAACCAAAATAATTTTTGAGTTATTTTTTGGTAAAGAGGCAGGGATAAATTGCATTTTTTCAATCCCGTTTTCATAAAAATAAATTCTTTTTTCTGTGCCTTTTGGGTTGGTAATGTAAATCGCATAATGCGAAGTATCATCTAAAAGTAAATATTGATTTTCGTCTGTTAATTCCATAACAATAGTAGATTTTGGCGAAACAATATCTCCATCTAATATATGAATACCATCAAAAGTTACATCTAAAATAGGATTAATTTTATCTGAATTAACATAAAAAGGAATTTCTGCAACATTGTTAAAGTGGTACTTTTCTGGTTGGTCATTGTTTGGGTTAACATCTACTAACAAGCTGTTTAAACCTGAAAAACCAATTGTAGAAAATGTAATGTTGGCAATTATAACACTGTCTATTAACAAGGGTTTTTGTCTGGAATAAGGTAAAAAATGAATGTTATTATTTTTATCCAAAATAGCAAACGAAATAAGTAAGCTATCCATATTATAAAGCCCAATATTTTTAACGGCAATAGACAGCGAAATATCCACTCCTTCTTCAACAGTATCATTCTGAAAAGAGTACAAAATATTTGGGTCTAAAGCTGCTTCAGGCACACCTTTATAGGTTATTTGCCAACGATCTAATTGCGGAGAGCTAAATAAAGAATCATCCGATAAACGAGCATTTAATCTTAAATAAGGGTAAACAGATGCATCAATTTGATTGGTAATACTTATATCGCCAGAGTCGGTTGGTAAATTATTAATTAACGGCTGCAAAGAAACATTTCCTACAGCATCTACACCATACACATTTAACACTGTGCTATCTTTACTAGTTGGTAATTCTAAAGGTTTCATTCTCCATGATAAAGAATCCCAGCTTGCTGCAGGACCTAAGGTTTGGGAAAAAATATTACCGTAATTGGCACTGGTTGTTAATGTGGTAGATAACTCTAAATTTTTATGTGCAATAGAATCGCCAACAACCTCTAAAGAAGATGAATTATTACCTTTTTGGTGGTAAAAGATAAAGGGAAAAAGATCTGGAATATTTGGCATTTGAACCGCCCCCATATTGCCAAACTCTGTTCTTAAACTTGGTGGTATTGGAGTAGTAAAGCTACTTAAATTGACAATATAGCAACTCCACATTAAAATATGACTACCACTCGGAACAGTATCTTTTATAAAACTTTCTAAAGCTGCCATTTGGGCTGCATTGTGTCTAAAAACAAAATAATTTTCATAAGCACTTCCGGTATTTGCACCTGGAGCATTTGCTTGCCCAACATTTCTATCATCAGATTTCCAAGGCTCTAAAGTAACCGAATCTATTACTGCTACATGTATTGCTGTTGGAAAATTATAAGCATTACTTCCTTTAATACTCCCTCCTAAAAAGTATGCCAATTGGGTAAGTTCAGATAAACTTGCTTTACCATGATTGCTTCCTTTTAATTCTTTAACATCATTAACAAAGTTAAATTGTCTTATATTTCTATTGTAATTTACAAATTGAATTTCGTTATTTTCGAATTGAAAGAAATGATCTTGTTGCCAACCTTCCTTCCCTTCAATTCTTTGAAACGATCTTGTTCTCCAACTATAACCAGATAAATCAACAGAATCTTTACTAACTCTCCAAAAATATACGGTACTGTCTGTTGGTAAATAAATGTTTGGGTTCCAAGATAAAACACCTCCTGATTGATTGATTATTGTGGTTTCTTTTATCGGACTGTTAAAATAATCTGTTGTGTCAATTTCAAAAACATAATTTTTAGAAGGCTCAAACGGAAATGCTGTAGAAGCTTTTAAAGTTGTTGATGAAGGAAATGTGTCTGGCACAATCATAAATTCATAAGGATATACGGGGATTAAATCTCCTGATGAAATGTTTAAAGTTTTACTTACATAGTTATTTGTTTCATATAATTCTTGAACAAAATTAACGGCATCTACAGTAATGTTAAAATTGTTTAAGCCAATTCCTTTAACAACATCAACAGGTAGTTTAAAGGTAATTGTTTCTTGATAATTAGTGCCAGAAAACACTTTAATATAAGTTGTATCAGAAAAAGATGTTGCCGGATAATTTCTAACCAGCTCTAAAATAATTGTATCATTAATTGCCTTTCCTAAATTGGTTACCAATACATTTACTTCAAAAGAATCTAAATCTGAAGTAACTATGCTAGGCGAAAAAGTTACTGTATTTTCTGATATCATAAAATCTGGCAGTTCAAAAGAATTAATTACCAAAGATGGATCTCCATGTAACGTAATAGCAGCAGCGGTTCCAAAAGTTATTCCTCCATTTATAATTGTATTTTTTATATGATCTCCAACACTTCCTTTATAATTTTTGTAGGATATGTTTTTATAAAATTCACTTGCATAACTATTTAAATGAGGGGCGGTTTCTAAACTTACAGAGGATAAATAACCGATAACCCCCCTATTTTCTTGAATTATATATTGTTCACTATTACTGTTAGGAGTTGCTCGGTGTATATCTCCTGCCAAACATCCTAACCCTAATAAAAAAGGGTATTTTCCATTTTGGTTTGGCCAAAGCGAAACATCGTCAATATTTTGATCAAAACCACCCGAAGCAGATGCATGCCCTAAAAAAGTCATCATTGCAACTCCATCTCCAATATAATCTTTAATTGTATCTGCCAAAATAGTTTGTATTGGTGCCGTTGAGCTTTTAAAAAAAGAAATAGTATTACCTCCAAACAGGGTGTCTTCTATAGTAGATTTATAACTATTTAAGTAATTAACAAAAGAGTTTTGCTCGCTTGCACTAGATCCACCCCCAAAATGCAGCACTCTTTTCATCCATTTATTTTCATCCTTAGTTAAAGAAGTTGGAATTGCAGGGTTTTCATAATCTTCAATTTTTTCTAAATACCAACTCACTTCCGTTTGATTTTTTGCTGACAGTCTTCCTGTAGCTAAAAAAGGTTCATTACCTGTTCCGTTTAATCCTGCTGTTAACATATTATCTGAAGCAGGCACACCAAAAGACGGCACTAAATTGGCATGAAAATTATTACTATCTTTTCTGGATTCTCCTGCTTTAATAGATTTACCAATTAAAAATAAATAACGAGGCTTTGAAGCCCATGTATCTGCAATAAAATCAATAAAATTTCTAATGCTTAATGGATGTTTTTCTATTCCGTAAGCAAACTGATCGTATAAATCATTTATATTAAAAACAATTGCATTTTCTGGATTGTTACCAGGCCCGTTAGTTCTATAATTAGCATAATTATTTGCTTCATTTAATAAACTAGGATGAGTAATAATAACAAATGCTGTATCTATAGAAACGGTTGAATAATCTTCAAAAAAACCTGTCCCGCTTACTGGCAACAATTGATTAATATTTTTAATCTCGTTAACCGATGTTATAAAACACTCTACTTCATTAGCCGCAGAATTAGGTATTAAACATTCAAAATTACTCCCATTAGCAACAACTTCAATTCTTTTATTGTTAGTTAGTTCATAAAAAACAACCCCTGAGGCTCCATTAAAATTGTTAAAATTTAAATACGCTTTAGGCTGAGTAGTATTTTTTATGACAAAAAACTTATCAAACACAGAAACACCACCTAAATTCATAGTATGTGGATATTTTAAATCTATGTAAGATAGTGCTTGAGTTGCAACAGAAGATCCTAAATCATTAATGCTTGAAAAATTAATATTGGTATTAACATTTCCTAATTCAGAAAGTGGAACAGTCATTTGAATCACTGTTTTTTTATAGCCTTCAAAAATTGAATCTTTTTGTGCATTGCCAACAGTTATCTGCAAATGCTGATCTGGGCTTACGTTTGCATAATTTGATTCTCCAATAACTGCAGCTTTTAAAATTGCATCAGCTCCAGCATTATAAACATTATCAGTTGGCAAACCCTTTACCACACCACTTCCTAGCCCATAAGGCTGATCAAACCACCCTTCCGAAGGTATATAACCCATAGATTGTGCCCCAACATTAGAAGGTTTTCCATCATAATATTTAAACCCTTCAGCTCCTACTAACCTACCAGAATTATAATTTTTAACTACTTGTTTATTGATAAATAGCTCAGGAGTATAAAGCGAAAAATTAACATCCGATTCTACAACATATCGATTATTGGCAACCTGGTTGTTCCAAGTTAAATAATAATTAATGGTATCATTAAACAAACTGTAATAAGGGTTTGGGTGGTTTATTGCTCCTCCATAAAGATCTTCATCTAACCAACCATCATTATGTTTGGCAAAAAACTCAATAAAATCGGAACTATTAAATACACCATCCGAACCACCATCTATGTAAATAGGTATTTCTTGTCCTCTAGCAAACAATTGAAAATTTGCTGGATTTATTGTTGATAATGGTATTCCTGCATTGGCTAAAGTGGTAGAATCTATTCTGTAAATACTGGTTTCAGAAATTTTAAACTTATAATATTGTTGAGAATAATTAATCCAACTATTATTATAGGGTTGAGCGTAAAAACTTGAAAATATAACAAAGAATACTACTACAAATAGAGCGTATTTTAGAGTGCTTGCTATGTTTTTTATTCTAACCAAAACACCATAAATTTACGATTAAAAACAAAATCTTATCAATTTTATTTATTATTCAAACCTCTTTGTAGTGTGGTTAATTTTATTAATATCAAACTTTAAAGAAAATATGTTAGAATACAAAGCATCAGATTGATCTCCAATATCAGAGAAAGCATAATCGATTGCAACTCCTCTAAACTGAATACCAATACCAAAGTTTGGTTGATAGGTAATCTTATCGTTTTGTAAAATATCGGTTACTTTCTGGAAATTTCCAACACCTAAACGTAAAAAAACCATTTTGCTGTAACCAATCTCAACTCCCATGTGCGGATCAATACTTACTGGATCTCCTGTAATTAAAACATTTCTTTTCCCATCGGTAGAAAAATCAAAATCAATTTCACCTAAAGCACTAAATTTATTACTTATTTTAACTTCTCTACCTATTCCTAAAATAACTTTAGGCAAGGTAACTTCAATACCATTTTCTGGCAATTCATTATCTGTTCTAAGAAAAACATCAATCGTTTCTTGATCTAAAGAAGATGTCCAAGCATTAAAAGTTGATGTTACATCCCTAGCCATTAATCCAAATTTCCACTTTTTTAAATCATACTGAACTCCTGCATCTAATCCAAAACCCCATGCTTTTGCAAACTCACCAATTTGACGGTAAACCACTTTAACGTTTGCCCCATATCTTAAGCCTTTAATTTTTGATTTACGAGCATAAGAAAACATAAATGCATAATCTACCGCAGAAAAAGAAGAAATTCTATCAAAATCAACATTACCATCAGCATCTATTAATTGTGTAGTGTTAGGAATATCATCAACACCAAAACGAACTACAGAAAACCCAAAAGCACTTGCACTATCAATATTAGCTGCAAAAGCACCATAATCATACTTGGCTATACCAGCAAAATATTCGGCATGCATTAAACCAACCTGAAAATCTTTTTTAATTTGAGTTAATCCTGCTGGGTTCCAATAACCTGAAGTCACATCGTTTACTGTTGTAACATAAGCATTAGACATTCCTAAAGCTCTTGCACCAACACCAATAGCTAAAAACTCATTACTAAACTTTCTAACTTCCTGAGAAAACGAATCCGTAGCAATTATTATTAATAGAAGAAATACAATTCTTTTCATTTAGCTTAAAAATAGGTCTGAAAATTAATCATTAATCATTAAATAACACCCTTACATCATTTTTAGTTAGCAGTAAGATGTATCCAAAACTCTAATTTAAATAGATTTATTGCCTTTTTGCTTAAAAATAGACAAGATTAGAGAACCCAAAATTTTAAATGATTAAATTTGTTGGCTTAAAGCACAGTATGAAAAATCAAATCCCAAACTCAATTACCATCCTTAGCTTAGTTTTAGCTTGTTTGGCCATTATTTTAACTTTTGAAGGGGAGCTAGCAATTGCTGCTTACTTATTAATAGGATCTTGTGTTTGTGATTTTTTAGATGGTTTTGCTGCTCGTGCACTTAAAGTAAACAACCCTATTGGCAAAGAAATTGACTCTTTAGTAGATATGATTGCTTTTGGTGTTGCTCCAGCAATGCTGATGTACCAGGTTACAAAAATGGCTCAAGAAACTGCACAAATTCAATTGTTAATTGATTTTCCTTGGTTGCATTACATTGTTTTTGTAATTCCTGCTTTTTCGGCAATTCGTTTGGCAAAATTTAATATTGATACCCGACAAACAAGTTCTTTTATTGGATTAGCTGTTCCAGCACACGCTTCGTTTTATATTTTTTGTACTCTTTTATTCATTTATCCAGATTTACCACAAATTATTAATGTAAGTGATTGTGTCTCTCCAGTAATTGCTAATCCACTAGTAATGTTAACTTTTAGCATTTTACTTTCTATTATGCTAATTGCTGAAGTTCCGATGTTTTCATTAAAATTTAAAAATCTTAAATGGAAAGATAATGCTCTGCCTTTTACCTTTATTTTACTTTGGTTTGGAATGCTTATTTTCATAAACATTGTTGCTATGCCAATGATTGTAACCTTTTACATTGTATGGTCTATCATTTTAAATTTTAAAAACAAATCTAACCCAATTGCTGAGTAAAATGCTATCTGTTTTTTCTGACGAACATTTTATGAAAGAAGCCTTTAAGGAAGCTCAAAAAGCTTTTGAAGAAGATGAAGTTCCTGTTGGTGCTGTAATTGTTTGTGATAACAAAATTATTGCCCGAGCACATAACATGACTGAACGTTTAAATGATGTTACTGCCCATGCCGAAATGCTTGCTTTTACATCTGCAACCGATTATTTAGGAGGAAAATATTTAAACGAATGTACCCTTTATGTTACTTTAGAACCTTGTGTAATGTGTGCCGGTGCAAGTTATTGGACTCAACTAAAAAAAGTAGTTTATGGTGCTACTGATGAAAAAAGAGGTTTTGCCAAACACCAAGAAAATTTATTACATCCTAAAACAGAAATTGTAACAGGAATAATGGAAAACGAAGCCAGTTCTTTGTTAAAAGATTTTTTCCAAAATAAAAGAAATTAATCTAAACCCACCCCTAACCCCTCCAAGGAGGGGAATTAATATGATGAAAAATTGGGGTAAACTCTCCAAGGAGGGGAATTAAGATGACGAAAAACTGGAGCAAGCTCTCCATAGTGGAATTAATATGATGAAAAAATAAACCACTATGGATTGAAAATCCATAGTTTTAACTCGCAGACAGAAAGTCTGCTTCGTGAAATGCCTAGTAAAATAATACACAATTGATTCGTGTATTCGTGGCTAAAACATTTATAGAAACTAAAGTAACTGCAATCAAATTGCAGGGTTTTAACCTTTAAATTGATAGTAAAGCAAGATCTCTATGGAGAA
>JBMYXB010000021.1:0-26255 GCA_049608005.1 Vicingaceae bacterium | reverse complement strand
TTCACGAAGCAGACTTTCAGTCTGCGAATTAAAACTATGGATTTTCAATCCATAGGGGGTTATTTTTTACTAAATCAATTTGTTTTATTATATTGCTAAACTTAAAGTAGATTAAATGCTGTTTAATCTAAAATATTTATATTTTTGTTGAAAGCAAAGAAAAAAGTTATGATTAAAAAAAACAAACTGGTTGCAACCTTAGTTTTAGCCCTACCAATAGCAATTTTAACTTCTTGTGGAGGTGAAGAACCTATGGTTGAAGAAGCGATAGAAGAAGTTGTTGAAGAAACAAGCGAAACAGAAAACCAAACTTATTACAGAATTCCATCACCAGATGAAATGTTTGGGTTTATTAAAGAAAGTGGGTTAGCATTTAACGGAGAGTTATTAAATCCAATTCAAAATGCTGATTCTTATGCAGACCCGAAAATACAAGCTTTAAATTTTGGTATTTATTCAGCAGATTTAGCTTACTCAGCAGCTTTTCAGGAATTTAATGAAGCAACTAAATATTTTGGTACTGTACAAAAAATGGCAGAACCAATTGGAATAACAGCTGCTTTTGATAAATCTTTAATAGAAAGAGCTCAAGCAAATTTAGATAATGCAGATTCTATAGTTGATATTACCAACAAATCGTACTTTGCTGTTGTAGATTATTTAGAGCAAAACGAACAGGGTGGTAAACTTGGAATTATTGCTGCAGCAGGTTGGTTAGAAACAGTTTATGTAATTGCAAGCTCTATTGATTATGCTAAAGATAAAAATGCGGTTGATAGATTAGCAGATCAAAAATTAGCCTTAGATAACTTATTAGATTATTTATCAGACTATAAAGAAGATAATGATGTTGCTGAAGTTTTAGGATGGTTTAATGAGTTAGAATTAGTTTTTGCTAATTCATCTGAAACAAAAACTAACGAGCCAAGCATTACTTTTAAGAAAAAAGATGATGGTAAAATGATTTTAGGAGGAGGCTCTTCAATTTCAATATCAGAAAAGCAATTTAAAGAAATTAAAGAAAAGGTAAATGAAATTAGAACAAAGATTGTTGCTGCTAACATATAGTCTTAATTCTTACAAACAAGAAATACAATAAACATGAAAAATCAGATTAATAAAATATTTTTACTTGCTGCAATTATTGCTATTCCTGCAATGTCGTTTGCACAGTACTGTAATCATTTCCATGAAAAATACTGTTACACTTCAGAAAATGAAATGTTTAAAATAAACGGACAATCTAAAAGTGCATTATTTACCAAAGGGCAAACTTCAGAACTAAGTATTATTGTTTATGCTAAGCAAGATTATAGAATTTCGCTTTGTATGGATGAAAATTTAGGCTCTCAGATTTCTTTTAAGGTTTATGAAACTAAAAAAGTAAAGGTTGAGAAAGTATTTGAAACCAAAACCATGGAAGATGAGATGGCATCTTGTGAAACTTGTAGTGGTTCTGGAGAAGCTGATGGAGGCGAATGTTACGATTGTGAAGGAGCAGGAGAAAGAGCTACGGGTAACGAAAAAGAAGTTATTACTAAAGAAACAAAAAATGTTGTAGAAAAACAAAAACAATTATTGTACGATAATAGTACTGATGGTTTTTCTAACGAAATTGAATTTTCTGTTGAAACCACAAGAAGATTAATTATAGAGGTTAGTGTGCCTGGTGATGGTGGAGAAGGTGCTACAACAAAAAAGAAAGGCAAGTTAATGAAATCGAGTGATATGGGGTGTGTAGGATTGTTAGTTGAACACATGACTACTCCAATTTCTGGATTTTACGGAACAGGATTTTAAAAAGAATTTAATATTTTTAAACCCTGATGTTTTTGCATCAGGGTTTTTTATTTTATATAATGGAAGAAATAAAAAAAGTTTTAGCAAAAGCTAATAAAATAGTAATAACAACACATAAATCGCCAGATGGTGATGCCATAGGATCTTCTTTAGCACTGTATCATTTCTTAAAAAAAGAAGGTAAGGAAGTAGCTGTAATCATTCCTGATCCTTTTCCAACATTTTTAAATTGGATGGAAGGTGCCGATTCAATTTTGTACTACGATTCTCAAAAAGAAGTAGCAGATAAATTAATTGCGAATACAGATGTAATTTTTTCGTTAGATTATAACAGCTTAACTAGAATTTTGGATTTAAGAAATCCCATAGAACAATCTAATGCTACTAAAATTGTTATTGATCATCATCAAGATCCACAAGAATTTGCAGACCATTATTTTGTAGATACCACATCTTGTTCTACCTGCCAATTAATTTACGAATTTATAGAAGGTTTAGATTTAATAAAACACATAGATAAAGCAATAGGAGAATGTATTTATTGTGGAATAATGACTGATACAGGATCTTTTAGGTTCCCTTCAACTACATCAAAAACCCATAATATTATTGCCCATTTAATTGATTTAGGTGTAGAAAACTCTAAAATTCATCAAGAAGTATATGATAATTCATCTGAACATAGATTAAGATTGTTAGGTTATGCTTTAACAGAAAAAATGGTTGTTTTGTCTGAACATCAAGCAGCTTATATTTCATTATCGCAAGAAGAATTAAAAAGGTTTTCGTTTAAAAAAGGAGACACTGAAGGGTTGGTTAACTATGCTTTATCAATTAACGGAATTAGGTTTGCGGCTTTAATTACCGAAAAAGAAGATATGATTAGTTTATCATTAAGATCTAAAGATGATTTTTATGTAAACAAAATTGCCAATGAACACTTTAATGGAGGTGGACATATTTATGCCGCAGGTGGTATGCTAGAAACAACCCTTAAAGAGGCAGTTGCCAAAGTTGAAAAAGTAATGAAATCTACCACATAGTTTATGAAAGCTCTTTTTTACAGTTTAATTATAGTAACATTTTTTGCCTGTTCTGATACTCCCAAAGAGTTTCCTGTAGTTGATATGAATAAAATACAAGCAGACTTATTGGAGGCCAATAAACGAGCAATAACTAAAGAATCTGAGCAAATAGATGCGTATGTGGCAAGTAAAAATTATGAAGTAATTAAAACACAAACAGGGCTTCGTTATGTTATTTATCATAATAATGAAGGCGAAAATATTAAACCTAAGCAAACTGCTGTTGTAAAATATAAAGTAAACCTATTAGACGGAACAGAATGTTATGCTACAGGTAATGAAGTAGAAACATTTATTGTAAATAAAGATGAAGTAGAAACTGGTTTGCACGAAGGAATTCAATTGATGAGTAAAGGAGATAAAGCAATTATGATTTTACCTTCTCATTTAGCTCATGGTTTAGCTGGAGATTTAAAGAAAATTCCTTATAAATCTTCTATAGTTTATGATGTTGAGTTGGTAGAAATTAAATAAAACCAATTGATACTTTTTTGATAAGATATAGTTTGAAAAAATTAGTAATTATATTTAGCTGTTGTCTTCTTTTTTATGCTTGTAAGTATAAAAAAGAAGATTTTGTAGTAAAAGAAGAAGGTGTTAAAATGCAATTGCTCTCATTTGATGAAACTACTGCAAAAAAAGAAGAAACAACCTACTTTGCAGCATCAATTAAAATTTTTGATCAAGAAAAACTTATCTATAAAAGATATAAAAAAGAGCGTTTAAAGCTTACAGATAACCCTTTGTTTTTTTTAACAGAACACTTAAATTTAGGAGATAGCTGCTGGTTTAAAGTGAAAAAATCAAAATTAAAAAAAGAATTTGATGCACTTAATTTTGAAAATGAAAACGAAAATTTTGTTGATGTATTTATTAAAATTGAAGCTTTTTACGATTTATCAGATAATGTAAATGAATCATTAAGTTATGATGCTGAGATGTTAGAACAAATTTTGTTAAAAAACTATTTAAAAGAGTTTAATGCAAAAGAAACCAATGGTGTTTACAAAGAAATAATAAATAAAGGCAATACCACTAAAGTAGAAGTAAACGATGAAATAACAATTTTATATAAAGGTTACTTTATAAATAGGTTAGTGTTTGATAACCTATCTGATGAAACTGCTTTTACGTTTACTTATGGAACTCCAGATCAACTTATTAAAGGTTTAGAAGGTGTATTAATCTCAATGTATGAAGGCGAGAAATCAAAAATAATCATACCTTCGCAGCTTGCTTTTGGAGAGGAGGGTTCTACAACACTTATAGTACCTCCTTTTACCACAGTAATTTATGAATTAGAAATATTAAAAATTAAAAAAAACAGATGAAAAAAGTAACATTATTTGCAATTGCAGCGGTAACATTATTTGCTTGTGGAACAGGCGGAAAAACGAATTCTAACGTAACATTAAACAATCAGGTAGATTCAGTTAGTTATGCTATTGGAGTAAACACAGCTAACGGAATTCAAACTCAATTTACTGAAGCGAATAAGGCTGCCTTAATTAAAGGATTAAATGATGCATTAGATTCTGCTGATTTACTAATTACTACAGAATCAGTACAAGGGGTTATCCAAACTTATTTCCAAAAAAAGCAAATGGAAGAAGCTGCTAAAAAACAAGAAGAGCAAGCTGTAATGTATGAAAGTGTAAAAGAAGAAGGGATTAAATTTTTAGAAGAGAACAAAACGAAAGAAGGTGTACAAGTTACTGCTAGTGGTTTACAATACATTGTAATGAACGAAGGAACAGGTAAAACTCCTACCACAGAATCGACTGTTACAGCTCATTATGTTGGAATGTTACCTGATGGCTCGGTTTTTGAAAGTAGTGTTGATAATGGTAAACCAATTGATTTTCCTGTTACTGGAGTAATAGCTGGATGGACTGAAGGGTTACAATTGATGAAAGAAGGAGCAAAATACAAGTTTTTTATTCCTCAAGAGTTAGCTTATGGGGCAACACCAAGACAAGGTGGTCCAATTAAGCCTTACCAAGCTTTAGTATTTGAAGTAGAGTTAATTAAAGTAAACTAAAAAAAGAACTACTCTTTTTTTGAAAAAACAAAAACTATGAAAAAACAAATTGTTAAAATAGGAATGATCGTTTTAGCGGTTACATTTTTAAATGTTGATGCTAACGCTCAGAAAAAGAAAAAAAAGAATAAAAAATCGAAAATGGAAGAAACAACTACAGCTCCTTTAGAGCTTAAAACAGAAATAGATAAAGTGAGTTATGCTATTGG
Source organism: Vicingaceae bacterium (assembly GCA_049608005.1). Classification (GTDB taxonomy): domain Bacteria; phylum Bacteroidota; class Bacteroidia; order Flavobacteriales_E; family Vicingaceae. The sequence goes on along the minus strand of JBMYXB010000021.1, from coordinate 21,120 downwards.
TTTGAATATGATTGAATCTATAAAAAGAGACTTTTCGGAAGCAAATTTTGAAGCGTTTATTGCTGGAGCAACAGCAGGATCAATTAACGATACCAACGCATTAATTAAGAAAGAAGAGATAGAAGGAATTATTGCTCCTTATTTTCAGAAAAAACAAGCTGAAGCACAAGCAGAACAAATGAAAGGTTCTGAAGCTGCTAAAGCAGAAGGAGAAAAATTCTTAGCAGAAAACAAAACGAAAGAAGGTGTTGTAACAACTGCTAGTGGGTTACAATACATTGTTTTAAAAGAAGGAACAGGTGCACAACCAACTGCTACTTCTAATGTAACAGTTCATTATCATGGAACAACTCCTGCTGGAGAAGTTTTTGATAGTTCTGTTGATAGAAATAAACCTGCTACTTTTGGGTTAAACCAAGTAATTAAAGGGTGGACAGAAGGTGTTGCTTTAATGAAAGAGGGAGCTAAATACAAGTTCTTTATTCCTCAAGAATTAGCTTATGGAGCTAACCCTAGACCAGGAAGTCCAATTAAACCATTTATGCCATTGGTATTTGAAGTTGAGTTGATTAAGATTAACAACTAAGACTTTTTTAAAAGATAAATTTAAGTCCCAGCATTTATGTTGGGACTTTTTTATGAACTTTACATTTATGGCAAAAGAAATAACTACAGCATCAGGATTAAAATATACCATTACTAAACATGGTAAAGGAGTTACACCTGTAAAAGGTAATAGAGTAAAAGTGCATTATACAGGTAAACTGTTGGATGGGCAAATATTTGACAGCTCTATTAACCGACAACCATTTGCTTTTAATATTGGTTTAGGAGAGGTAATAGAAGGTTGGGAAGAAGGAATTATGTTATTAAAAGTTGGCGATCAGGCTACTTTTACCATTCCTGGAGATTTGGCTTACGGAGAAGATGGGGCAGGGCCTTTAATTAAGGCAAATGCAACTTTAATTTTTGAAGTGGAATTGATGAGTATTAAATAGGTACTTTTGCAGTGTGAAAAATTTAACCAATAAAATAATAGCTTTCTTTTTGCTGCTGTGTTTTGCAGTTACAATTGTGCCATTAAATACTTTTCACAAACACACGCATACACATGCTGAAGAAACTCATTGTGATATAAATGATAAAGTACATTCAGATGATGGGTGTCATTTTAGCCTTTATCACAACCAAATAGAAGAAAAGCATTGTGATCATAATGCTCATATTTTAACTTATGAAATAGAATGTGAGTTTTGTAAAGTTTTAAACTCACAAAGAGATAAATCTATTTCTATAAAGGAAGATGTTAAATATGCGAATCATAATTTATCCATATTATTAACACTTCAATTATCAAATTATAATCAATCACATTCTGATTTAAATTATAATAAAGGCCCACCAAGTATAGTTTAGTTCACTATTAATTAATAGTTCTATTTTAGAAAACAATTTAGTTTTCTATCCAATTTTTTATTTACCAATACATAAAACATGCTTTTTAATAAGCTACTTTTTGTTTTGGTGTTGTTTCTAGGCTTTGGTAATTGCTTTTCGCAAAACAATGCTTGTAATTATTCTATATCAGGAAAAGTTATTGATGAACACGATAAATCTCCATTAGTATTTGCTACGGTTTATATTAAAGAGTTAGAGCGTGGTTCGGTATCTGATGATAAAGGGAATTATACCATTGATAACTTGTGTAAAGGAAATTATACTATAGTTGTAAGTCATTTAGGTTGTGATCCTATTACAGAAACAATTACTATAACAAAAAGTAAAAAACATAATTTTTATCCAGAACACCATACTGAAGAGTTAAAAGAATTTATGCTTCAGGAAACAGGTTTTGAGGAAGAAAAAACTGTAGCAAGAAAAGAGCTATCTGTAAAAGAAATCAACCAATCGAGAGGTAAATCTTTGGGTGAGAGTTTGAAAAAAATTACAGGAGTTACTGCTTTAAATACAGGAAATAGTATTTCTAAACCAGTTATACACGGTATGCATAGCGATAGGGTTCTTATTTTAAATAATGGAATCAGACAAGAAGGACAACAATGGGGCAGAGAACATGCTCCAGAAATTGACCCTTATATTGCTAATAAATTGAGTGTAATTAAAGGTGCTGAGGGTATTCGTTATGGAGCAAATGCTATTGCTGGTGTTGTTTTAGTAGAACCAAAAGCTTTACGCGATTCTGCAGGAATAAATGGAGAGTTAAATTTAGCAGGTGCTACTAATGGGCAACTAGGTGTTTCTTCGGCAATGTTAGATGGTAATGTTGGTAAATTAAAAGGTTTAAGTTGGAGGTTGCAAGGTACTTTAAAAAGATCGGGTAATGTTAATGCTCCTGATTATCACCTAAAAAATACAGGTTTAAAAGAGTATAATTTTTCTTGGGCTTTAGGTTTTAATAAAGAGAAATATGGTATCGAAGCTTTCTATAGTCAGTTTAATACGGATTTAGGTATTTTTTCTGCAGCACATATTGGAAATTTAACAGATTTACAACGTGCAATAGATGCTAAAGAACCTTTAGAATCTGCTGATTTTTCTTATGATATTGAAAGACCGTATCAGCATATTGAACATGAGCTTTTTAAAGTTAAAGGATATTTGGCTACAGGTAATGTTGGTAAATTAAGTTTTATTTATGCTCGTCAATACAATTTAAGGCAAGAGTATGATAAGCATTTGCCACGAAACGATAGTATTGCAGCATTAAATTTACCTGAATTGCAGTTTATAATAACAACTCATACCGGAGAATTAATTTGGAAACAAAATAGAAACAAAGCGTTTAATTCTCAACTTGGAGTTTCAACAATAAACCAAGCCAATACAATTAAAGGACGTGATTTTATTCCAGCATTTAAAAAGTATGGAGCAGGAGCGTTTTTTATTGAAAAATGGAGAAGTAAAAACTTTAAATTAGAACTAGAAGCAGGTATTCGTTACGATTATATTTACCAAGAAGTTTACAAATGGAACAGCTGGGATAGAGTTTATAATTTTTATGAATATACCTATAATAATTTATCGGGTAGTTTAGGAACAATTTATAAACCTACAGATAAATTAACTGCAAGAGTTAATTTGGGTATGGCTTGGCGGCCACCAAATGTAAGTGAGTTGTTTAGCGATGGATTACATCATGGAGCAGCTTCGGTAGAGTATGGAGATACCAATTTAGTAGCAGAAAAAGCATACAATTCTATTTTAGGAATTGATTATGTAAATAACAAACTGCTTATTCAGCTAGAAGGGTATTATAATCGGATAGATAATTTTATTTATTTAAAACCAACTTTACCAGCAACATTAACGATTAAAGGAGCTTTTCCTACGTTTAATTATACTCAAGTAGATGCTGCTTTAACTGGTTTTGATTTAAAAGCAACTTATCAGTTTGTAAAGTCTTTATCATGGACTGGTAAAAGTTCTTTTTTATGGGCATACAATCATACAGTAAAAGAATGGTTAACAGGTATGCCTGCTAATCGTTTTTCTAATGGTTTAGAATATCAATTACCAAACCTTAAAAAATTGTCTGATTTGTATGTAGAGGCAGGTATAGAAACTGTTTTAGAACAAACTTTGGTTCCAGATAATAGCGATTATTTAGCTCCTCCAAAAGCATATAATTTATTCAGTTTTGGAGCTGGATTTACAGTGCCAACTTATAAAGAACAAAAATTAATAGTGAACTTTGAAATAAACAATTTATTAAATACAGAATATCGAGATTACTTAAATAGATTTCGATATTACACAGATAATATGGGTAGAAATTACTCGCTAAAACTTAAATTAACTTTTTAAAAAATTATAAAAATGAAAACATTAAAAATCTATTCAATCTTAACAATCGTATTATTCTCACTTTTAGCAGTAAGCTGTAAAAAAGATGAGGATACTCCTGAACCAGATGTACATGATGAAGATCACGATCACGATCATGAAGAGGAAGTAATAACAAGTATTATTTTATCTTTTGTGGACACCACTACTGTTGGCGGACAACCAGATGTAGAATATGCTTTTAGAGATCCAGATGGAGATGGTGGAAATGCACCAACTGAACATGATGTAATAACTTTGGCTGCCAATACTTATTATAATGTTACTGTTCAAATATTAAACGAATCTGAAACTCCTGCAGAGGATCTTACCCCAGAAATTCAAAATGAAGATGATGAACATTTATTTTGTTACAGTCCATCAAATACAAATGTTGGTATTACAAGAACTGATAGTGATGGAACTTATGAGGTAGGTATTAATACGTTTTGGAGTACCGGTGCTGCGGCATCTGGAAACACAACAGTTACATTAAAGCACCAACCTGGTGTAAAAGATGGAACTTGTGCTCCTGGAGATACTGATGTTGAAGTAACTTTTACTACAGTAATACAGTAGTTATTGTATAAAATTGAAGCCCAATGGAAATTTCCATTGGGCTTTTTTATTTATTTTTATAGGATGAACAAACAGTTTACTTTTATTATTTTAAGTGTATTTACACTAATTATTCTTACTAATTGTGGGGATAAAACAGAAGAGCTAGGAAAAGAAAAGGAAACGATAGCTAAAAATAACTTTGCTCCAAACATTAATTATACTTATGTTAATTCGTTTCCGCACGACATCAACTCTTTTACGGAAGGATTTTTAATCCATGATGGATTGTTGTATGAAAGTACTGGAGCTACAGATGCATTGCCTCAAACAAAATCTTTATTTGGTACTGTAGATAGTATTACTGGTGTAATTAATACAAAAGTAGAATTAGATAGAAACACGTACTTTGGAGAAGGGATTACTTTTTTAAATGGTAAAGTATATCAGTTAACCTACCAATCAAAAATTGGGTTTATTTATGATGCCAAAACATTTAAAGAACTGGGTAAGTTTGATTTGCCAAGTGCAGAAGGTTGGGGGATGACAACAGATGGAACAGATCTTATTATGAGTGACGGATCTAACAATATTTATTTTTTGGATGCACAAAATTTAGGTGTTAAAAAAATAATTTCGGTTACGGATAATGGACGTGTTATTAATAATTTAAACGAGCTAGAATATATTAAAGGATTTATTTATGCCAATGTTTGGATGACCAATTCTATTGTTAAAATTAACCCTAATGATGGCTCTGTTGTTGGTGTATTAGATTTGTCGGCATTGGCTAATGAAGCTAAATATAACTACTCTTATTCTATGGAAATGAATGGAATTGCTTACGATTCTATTAATGAACGTGTGTTGGTAACAGGTAAAATGTGGCCTAAATACTTTGAGATAAAGTTAAATTTGTAAAAGTGTTTTTACCTCTAAATAAGAAGAAATAATCGTTGCAATTGGTATGTTAAAAAATCTAATCAGCTAGAAGTAAGTTTATTATTGTTTTTTTAAAATTCTTAGGTCTAACTCAGATTATTATTATTTGCTTTAATAAGTAAAATAGGCAGTAAAAGTAAATCTGTTATTGCTGCGGCAAACAAAATTAAACCTACATAAGTACCTATTAAAAAGGTGCTTTTAAAGTCTGAAAAGATTAAAGAAATAAACCCTCCACACAAAATTAAGGTTGTTATTATTATTGCTTTACCTGTAGAAAGATAAGTACGTTTTAAACTATAGAGTAAAGATTTATCTTTATTAGATTCTATTTTAAATTTACTTAAAAAATGTATCGTATCATCTACTGCAATACCAAAAGCAATTGTAAAGATAATAGAAGTGCTCATATTAATGTTGGTGCCTAAATACCCCATTAAACCGCCAATAAAAGCCAAAGGAACTACATTAGGGAGTAATGATAAAAGAGCCATTTTAAAGGATTTAAAAATGATACCTATTATTAAAGCAATTAATAAAAACGCAATTGATAAACCTAAAATCATATTGGTAGCTAAAAATTCGTTGTTTTTATCTACTAATAAAGCGGTTCCTGTCATTTTATAAGCAATTTTTTTATTGCTTATTGTAGTAAAAAAAGTATCAAACTCAATGTTTTTTTGCTTTACCAATTTACTTCCAATATCATCCATTTTACCCGTAAAACGAGCTACAGAACCTTCTTTATTTACTAACTTTTTAAGTTTATTTGCTATGTTAAAACGGTTTAGTTTTTTAATGAGTTTTTTATACTTTACCTCTGTTGTCGGAATTTTAAAATAAGCTGAATTTCCGCTGTGTGTAGCTTTATTAAACGCTTTTACAATACTTACTGGCGATAGGATAAAACCAGCTTCATAATTATCATATAAATAAGTTTCAATCTGATTTAAAGAGAGCATGTTTTCATAATCAAAAATGGAGCTAGAATCTTTGGTGTAAATAGCCATTTCGAAAGGGCGAATACCTGAATAGTTGTTTTCAAAAAATCTAAAATCTTGTTGTAAAGGATTATCTTCTGCTAAGTCTTCTAATAATTTGTAATCAATTTGGAGTTGAAAAACTCCAACTACAGAAACAAGCATAATAAGTGCATAACCTGCAATTATTTTTTTTTGATTTTTTAGCACATAAATAAAACTTTTAGAGAGTACTTTATTCCAAAACAATTGCTTGGCATTTTTGGTAACTATTTTAGGTTTTTTTAATAAGGATAGGGTGGCGGGTAAAAAAGTAATGGCAATAACAAAAGCCAACAATACACCAATGGCAGAGTAAATTCCAAAATCTTGCATGGGTTGTATTGGTACAGAAATTAAAGTAATAAAACCTACAGCAGTAGTTATTGAAGTAAAAAAAGTGGCTAAGCCAACTTCTTTAAAAGTGGTTTTAATAGCTGCAATTTTTTCTTTTCCAGCACGTAACTCTTCAAGGTATCTGTTTAAAATATGAACTGCATCCGACATGCCAACAACAAACAAAATGGTAGGCAATAAGGTGGACATTACATCTAACGATTTACCTGTTATTTGCATAATTCCTAGTACGCCAATTATGGCAATAAAAACAGTTGTTAGCGGTACTATTATGCCATAAAAAGATCTAAAACTAATAAACAGAAAAACAATAATTAGCAAAGCAGAAATAGATAAAAATAACGTCAACTCAAATTTCATTTTGGTTAAATAGGTTTTTTGTCCTCTAATTTTACCTGCATAATGGAGCTTAGTAAATTTGTATTGTTTAATTAGTGTTTCAATATCAGTTAATAGCTCGTCCGAAGCTTTTTTAGTTATTATTTGCGTGTTGTTTACCACAATACAAATGGAAGTTAAATCGGAAGAAAATAAGGTTTTTGTAAACTCTTCAGATTGACTTATTTTAATTGAATCTTGTAGTAGTTTTTTAGGATTGTTAAGGTGTAAAACAGGAACTTCTATTGCACCAAAAGAGTTAATAATTGGTGTTTTAATGTTGGTAGGAGAAACAACTCCTTTAACATGTTTTAGTTTTTCTAAATCTTGGGTAAACCGATTGGCTTTTGTTAAAAACTCAGCATTAAAAATACCTTGTTCGCTACCAATAGCAATTAAAACGTAATCGTTATCATTTTCAAAGGTTTCTCGGTACTCTAAAAAGTATTCTAAATCTGGGTCGTTTTGAGGGAAAAAATTCTCAAAATCGTAATCAAATTCTAAAAATGAAGCCGAAAAAGTGGTTAGTCCTGTAAAAACTACAAGAGCAATAATGATGAAAATTGAGTTTCTTTTTTTCAATCTTTTTTTAGTTTGATTTTAAAAAAGCAAAAGTAATGTTTCTGTTTTCTTCTTTAAATGAAAAGAACCAAAAATCAAGTCAGGAAAACTACTCGAACCGTATTTCTGACCTGCCACCGCACCTTTCAGCTAAATTGAGTGTTTTACTCCTTTCCCGAGACATCGGGAAACCAGGGTTTGTCAATTAATTTTAATTTGTTCTTTAAATGGGTAGGGGAGAGTATCATAAACTAATTTAGGAAATTTTTTATGATAATTTTTATACTCTTTTTTAGTCATTTCTGTATCAAAATGTGAGTATGTAAAGGTTAAACAGCTAATATCATTTGGATTATACTCTATATCTAGTACTGTTTTGAAATTTGAGTTGCTTAGGTATTGATTCTTATTTATTTTTCTAAAGTCATAAAAGCTGAAAAAAGATTTTAATTGCTTAAAATTTTTTATCGACCAATCTTCACAATGAAAAATGTATTGAACAAAGTCACAATAGTAGGTTACACTATCTATAGTCAAATTAAATGTCATTTTAAGGGTAAACTTGTAATAAGTGCTTTCAACTTCAAAAACTAACATATTACCAACTTCTTTAAAAATAGGTGGTATGCCTTTTTCAAATCTCCCCTTTTCAATGTCTTTTCCTATACGTTCTAAAACATCATTTTTAGTAAGATTGCCTTTTGTGTAAAGATCCCCAAAATCTTGCCCAAACCCATTAAATCCAACAAGTAATAAGAGTAATATGATTGTTAGTTTTTTCATTTTAGTTTAAATTCGTTTCCACATTTTTTACATTTATAGAGTATCTTAAGGTGCATGGGATAAATCATAAATAAGATAGAGATTATTGCTGCAAATACCTGAGAAAAACCTTTCATAGAAACATATCCAGCTATTAATTCTTGTGAAGAACATTTAGGGCATTGAGCAATTTTATCATTTTCATCTCTATATGGCGTAACATCTATTTCTTTTAGGGCTGCTTTGGTTTTTTCAATATCGGCATCATTAATTTGTAATTTTATTCCTCCAAGAGCATAACTGTGCATTGGATCAATAGATATAGAATGTTCATCTTGTAGATAACAATTAATCCCTTCACTCTCAAGTTTTGTTTTAAGTAAATGTGCATCTATTGGGCTGTCAAATGTTCTTACGGTAACTAATTTCATCCTAATACCCTCCATAAATTTTTGGACGTAAGCCAGCATTTTCGGGGTTGTTAATGGCTGTTTCTATTTTAGCTAAAAATGCTTGTTTGTCTCGCCCTAAAACTCCTTTTAAAATTAGGTTGTTAGAGGCATGGTCGCTTCTAAAAATGGTTTCCTTTAATTCTAAGGCATTCATAAAAGTTTGCATTTCTAAAAACAACTCTTGTTGTGTTAATTCTATAAAATTGCCTTTATAACGGTTTTGGAAATGTTCCATTCCTTTGTGTGCTGTTAACACCAAAGTAGAAGCATATTTGGGTTGTGTTTCGTTTAATACTTTAGCAGAGTTAACGGCATGTTGTTGTGTCAGTTCTTGTCCACCAACTCCGTTAATTATCATTACAGAGCTGTTCATTCCTGCAGCTTTAGATTTGTTTAAGCCTTCAATTGTAGTCTTAAAAGTTTCTCCTTTTTGGATGGCTTCTAACACTTCACTATCTCCAGATTCTATACCTACATAAAGCAAGGTTAAACCAGCTTCATACAATTCTTTTAATTCAGCATCAGATTTTCTTGACAAATTACTTGGAGAGGCATAAGTAGATATTCTGGAAAGTTTTGGAAAAGTGTTTTTTAGTTTTGTTAAGATTCTTAGCAACCTTTCGGTAGATAAAACCAAAGGATCGCCATCGGCTAAAAATACTCTTCTAATTTGTGTGTTGTAAGGTAAAAAAGCATCAATGTCTTTAAAAATGTCTTCTTCTTTTCTGGCCTTAAATTGTTTGGAGGTGTACATTTCACAAAACGAACATTTGTTCCAACTGCAACCTAAAGTTATTTGTAAGATTAAAGATCTTGCCTCACTTGGTGGTCTAAATAATGGTTCGTTGTATTGTATCGGAAAATGATTCATTTTTTAAAAGTAATAAATAAGAAAGATATTTCATTCATAAAAGATAGAAGTGATTAACTTTGAAGCATGCTATTTTCACTTCAAAAAACAATAATATTCTTTTTGCTATTTGCTGCTGTTTTATCAGGAACAAGTCAAAGCATATCAAAAGGATCTATTCAGTACCTTCAGGCAAATGTTTATGGAGGGAAAGTGGAGTTAAAACGGTTTGTTCAACAAGAAATGAATTATCCTAAAAAAGCATTAGCCCAAAAACAAGAAGGAGTTGTAGAAGTTGCAGCACTTGTTGATGTTAAAGGGAATTATACCGATTTGCATATAAAAGAATCCGTTTCGCCTTTACTAGATAAAGAAGCTATTAGGTTGTTTAAAATGTTATTGTTTAATCCCACACCTTATTTAGGTGGGGCAACAAAAAGATATAGTACCGTTAAATTTAAATTCTCGGTAAAGTTGTATAAAAAATATTGTAAAAAAAGAGCTTACAATACGGTAGAAATTGATACTACAATAAATAATTACGTTTACACAAATAACCAATTAAAAGTAAAACCTAAAATACTTTTTGAGGATAGTTTAGAGAACATTTCTAGCTTTATTTATGGCAATTTAAATTATCCAGAAGGCACATTAAGATTAAGTATTACTGGTTTAGTTAAACTTTTTTTTGTGATAGAACCATCAGGAAGAATAACAAATATAAAAGTACTAGATGATGTTGGAGGTGGAGCTACAAATGAAACATTGAGGTTGCTAAAGCTCTTAAAATGGAAGGCTGGAGAACTAAAAGGGAAAAAAGTAAGGTGCAGTAAAACATTTGAAGTTAATTTTAATTTAACCAATGATGCAGGTATGGATTATGTGCCCACAAGTTATTAAACATTATTAACAACCCTTAAATAAGCTTTCTTTTTTGCGAATTTTACTCATCTACAAAAGATAATAATATGCAGCAGTATTTAGATTTATTAGATCACGTTTTAACTAAAGGAACTCAAAAAGGAGATAGAACTGGAACAGGAACAATCAGTTGTTTTGGTTACCAAATGCGTTTCGATTTAAGTGAGGGTTTTCCATGTTTAACCACTAAAAAGTTACACCTTAAATCTATTATTCATGAATTGTTGTGGTTTATTAATGGGGATACCAACATTAAGTATTTGCAAGAAAATGGTGTTAAAATTTGGGACGGTTGGGCAAATGATAAAGGCGATTTAGGGCCTGTTTATGGTTACCAGTGGCGTAACTGGAATGGTGATGGAATTGATCAGATTACCAATTTGATTAATGAAATAAAAACCAATCCGAACAGCAGAAGGTTGTTGGTTTCTGCTTGGAACCCAAGTGTAATGCCAGATACAACGGTTTCTTTTGAAGAGAATGTAGAAAATGGTAAAGCAGCTTTACCTCCTTGTCATGCCTTTTTTCAGTTTTATGTGTTAGACGGAAAATTATCTTGTCAGTTGTACCAACGTAGTGCCGATACATTTTTAGGCGTACCTTTTAACATTGCATCTTATGCTTTATTTACCATGATGGTAGCTCAGGTTTGTGGTTTAGAATATGGCGATTTTATTCATTCTTTTGGAGATGTACATTTGTACAATAACCATATTGAACAAGCTCAATTACAATTAACTCGTGAACCTAAAAAATTGCCTAAAATGAAAATTAACCCTGAGGTTAAAGATATTTTTAAATTTAAGTTTGAAGATTTTGAATTGGTAGATTATGAACCTCATGCACACATTAAAGCTGCGGTTTCTCTCTAATTTTATTTACACATTTCGGTTCCACTCAATGGGCAAATAAAGTGCCTGTCTGGCATTAGGACGTAAAAGGAAAAATAGATTTACAGTGCAACAACTTAACCTCCCTCCATATCCAATAAAATTAAAAGAAGAAAAGGGGACGAAATATATCTTTGATCCAATAAGAAAAAAGTATTTGGTATTGCAGCCAGAAGAGTGGGTGAGGCAAAATTTTATTCAATTTTTAATTAAAGAAAAAGCATTTCCAGAAAGTTTAATTGCGATAGAAAAAGGTTTAAAACTAAACGAATTACAAAAGCGAGCAGATATTGTAATTTATGATAATCAAGCTGAACCTATTGTTTTAATTGAGTGTAAAGCCCCAAAAGTTAAAATTAACCAAGATGTTTTTGAGCAAGTTGCTCGGTATAATATGGTGTTTAAAGTACCTTATTTGTTGGTTACCAACGGGCTAGAACATTATTGTGCAAAAGTAGATTTTGAAAACAACAGTTTTGAGTTTTTACAAGAACTTCCTAATTATAAGAGCTTATAGTTGATTTTTACTTGCTGAAATGGCAAAAACCATAGGTAATTTATTTTTTAAATGTTTAATTCTAAACTTTCCTGGAGCAAACTCTTCTGTTTTGTTAAAGCAATTGTATGGTGAATAATTAAACTCATCAAAAGAATGGATAGTTAGCTTGTGCTTTATAAGGTTGTTAATCACTTCGCTTGTAGGATGATTCCATGTTACACAATCTTGTATGATATTAGCATCCTTTTCGGCATAAGTACCTTCAAAGTTTTCGACTATTGCTTCAGTATTAAAATAATTGTGTTGAATGTATTTAAAATCATCATCATACATCCAGAGGGTGGGATGAAAATCAACTATTATAAATTTCCCTTTTGGCTTTAAAAATTTTGATACAACTGCAGCCCATTTATCCATGTTTGGTAACCAGCCAATAGTACCGTAACTGGTATAAACAATATCAAATTGTTCGTTTAGGTGGTTTGGTAAATCATAAATGTCTGAGCAAATAAATTGAGCATCAGAATTTGTTTTTATGGCAAGTTCTTTAGCGATTTTAATTGCTTTGTCAGAAAAATCTACACCAGTAACAGAAGCACCAAGTCGAGTTAAAGAAATTGTGTCTTGTCCGAAATGACATTGTAAATGAAGTATAGACTTATTGTTGATGTTCCCTAAGAGCTTAAGTTCAATGCTGTTTAAAGATGATTTTCCTTTGATAAAGTTTTCATTATCATAAAAATCAGAAGCAACATGAATGGTTGTTTTTTTGTTCCAAGTTTCTTTATTTATAGTGATATAGTCTTTTTGGTTTTTCATCAAATTACAATTATTTACATTAGTTAAATTCTTTAACGGTAAGAGGAAGATTGTGTTGTGTATAAAGCACTTTAATTTACTTATTTTGATTTGCTCTATTCAACTCTTCTTGAGCACTATTTTTCTGGTGTTTTCTCTTTTTTAAGAAACGATTACCAAATTTGTAAGTCATATTTAGTCTAAAAATTTTTGTTTCCCAAGTAGATTTTAAATCAACATCCATATTAGAGTAAACAATGTTTGCTGTCCAATATTCATAAAAAGCATCATCTAAACTTGCCGTAATTCTTAAGCGGTTATCAAAAAATGTTTTCTGAGCACCAAAGCTAACACCGTACAAAGGGTTAGATTCCATAATACCTTCTAAATTACTGCTGGTGTACCAGGCAGAAGCTTCTACTTTTAATGTTTTGGTAATTGGGTATGATGCTTCAATAAATAGCGTATAATTAAATTTTTCTTTATTGTAATTTTCATCTAAATAAGGTGCTTGGTATTTTTGATAGTTGGTCATAATTCCGCCATAACCTTCTAGTTTTTTTATAAAATCTAAAGGAAAAAATAAACTTGCTCCATATTTTTCGAGTTGTTGAAGGTTTACCGTTGTAGCAAAAGAAACACCTGTATTATCATCTTGTTGAGTTACAAACATTAAAACATCAGAAGTTTTATTGTATTCTAAATTAAAGAAAGGTTGGTTTTCATAAGTTAAAGAAAACTTACTACTGTGGGTTAATTCGGGTTTTAAGTTGGTGTTTCCTTTCTCAAAAGTATAAGGGTCTAAATAAGATATAAAAGGGTTTAAGGTGTTGTATGATGGTCGTTGAATTCGGTAGCTGTATGCCAAATTTGTTCCTAATTTTTTTGTGATAGGAATGGTAACCCCAGCGCTCGGAAACAATTTAGAAATTGTTCTATCATTGGTAGAATCTATTGTAACAGAATAACCTTCAGAAATAGAATGCTCATACCTTAAACCAGCATTAAAGCTTATTTTTTTACTGCTAAAGTTTTGCATCAAATAAGCTGAGTAAATATTTTCTTTAAAAATAAAGTGGTTAGAAAGTGCGGTATTGTTGGTAAATACATTGTTGTTTTCTATAAAAGCTTGTAAATCGCTATCAACATTAGCATAACTATATTTTACACCACTGGTTAACTTAAATTTTTTGTTAAATGGTAAAATTAAATCGAGTTTGGCAGCATAAATATCTGTTGCACCAGGTTCTTTATTTTGCTGAGTAGGATATACTACATTAAAGTTGGCATCGGTTGTAATTTTAGATGAGTTTTTGTTATCGTAAGCTCCATAATTAGTGGTGAAAACTAACTTTTTACCAATAGTATCAATATCTATATTGTAATAAAAGTTGGCAGAATTATAAATCCATTTTCGCGACATGTCATTAAAAGTATTGAGTGTAAAAACGGTATCGGTATTTAAACTGTTTATAGAAGTTGCATTTTTATGTGTTCTATCATTATTACTTTGCACATGCCTTACAGAAAGGCCTAAAGAATGTTTATCCGATAAATCATAATCAAAACCACTGTTAATTCTATATGTTTTAGGAAAGCTTGGTTGGTAAGTATCTTGGTTGTAAGTATCATCACCAATTCTACGTTCTAAAATTAAATTTTCTTCAGAAGTATTATAACTGTAGCCACCATTGGCAAATACATTAAACTTATTTTTTCTATGATTAACCGAGCCACCAACAGAGTATTTTGCCAATTTACCATACCCAAAACCCGACCAAACAGCACCGTTAGTTCCTGTTAATCTGTTCTTTTTTAATTTAATATTAATTACACCGCCCGTTCCAGTTGCTTCCATTGTAGCATCTGGTTGAGAAATCACTTCAATTTTATCAATATCTTCAGCAGGCAACTCACTCATTAAAGTTTGCATGTCTAAATATTGAGTAGGCCGGCCATCAATTAAAATGGTAACGTTTTGGTTTCCTGCCATAGAAATTTTGTTGTTTACCACCATAATTCCAGGCACTTTTTTCATTACATCTCGCATACTACCGTTAACTCCAGTAATATGATCAGAAACATTAACAATCATTTTTCCGGCTTGTTGTTCTAAAAAAGGAACTTTAGCAACAACCTCAAAACTTTCTAAATTTTCTGATGCCGAAGATGGTGCACAATTGATAGTAATTTTTGAACCCTTTTTATAAGTAATCGAATCAGAATAAAAATCTTGGTAACCCAGCGTAATAATCTTAATAAAATAATTTCCATTATCCAGTTTTTCGATCGAATAATTACCATCTTCATCAGTAATAGAAGCTTTTACAATAGACGAATCGGCAACATTTATAGCAATAGCATTGGCAAAAGGGATAGCCTTTTTTTTAATGTTGTCTGTTACTTTACCCGTAATTTGAGCATTTACAGTAAGTGCTAAACAATAAAAAATAGTAAGTAATAGTGCTTTTGACAAAGTAAATTTCATTTTAAGGTATAATTATTTTACTAAAGTATAAATTCTACTTGTTAAGTGTAGTAAATTGGTAAAAAGTTACAAGAATAGGTTAAAGAATTTATATCGTATAAAAATCATTAATTTTAACAGATGAGAAACTTATTATTGGTTATACTGTTGTGCTTCTTTCTGAAAGGGTACTCTCAGCATTCTAAAGTCAATATTCCTTTAAAATTAGCTTTAGAAAAAGAAACCAATAAGGATAAATTATTTCCATTATTTGTAGTGGGGGAAGCCGAAAAAATTACAGCAGAAGTTTTAAAGTTAGAAGGAAAAATTATTCGGTCATCGGGTAATATTGTTCAAGTTAAGCTTCCGATAAATACAATTGAAAATTTCTCTAAAAATACTTTTGTAAAAAGTATGCCTTATGCTTTTTCTAAAGGAAAAATACTTTCGGATACGATGACTATCCATAACAATGTTACGCCAATTCATAATGGAGTTAGCCCTTTGTTACAAAGTTATACAGGTAAAGGTGTTGTTTTTGGAGTGATAGATACAGGGCAAGATATTGTTCATCCAGATTTTAAAGACACTTTAGGCAACACTCGAATTTATAGAATATGGGATCAAAATACTGGTGTGTATTGGGACTCAACTTCTATAAATAACGGAACTTGTACACATACCGATTATGGAATAAATCATGGTACTCAGGTGGCAGGAATTGGAGCAGGTAATGGCTTGGCATTAAACAAGTATGCAGGTGTTGCCGGAGAAGCTACTATTGTTGCTGTTGCCAATAATTTAAACGCATCTAACTGGCTATATTCCATTGTAGATGCTGTAGATTATATTTATAATGTTGCAGATTCTTTAGGAATGCCTTGTGTTATTAATGCGAGTGTAGGCGATTATTTTGGATCGCATGATGGAACCGATCCGGCAGCAATTTTAATAGATAGTATAGTTAATTATCAGCCAGGGAGAGCCTTTGTTTGTGCAGGCGGTAATGCGGGTTATTTTAATTGGCACGTTGGTCAAAATGTTACTTCAGATACGGCTTTTACATGGCTAAAATATAACCCATCATCAAGTTTAGGTGTAGGTTCAGTTTTTTATGAAATATGGGCTGATACAGCAAATTTTAATAATGTAGATTATGCTTTTGGAGCCAATTTACCCTCAGGATCTTTTGAGGAAAGAGGTAGAACAAACTTTTTTAATATAAACGATAGATTGGGAAATTATACTGATACCATTTGGAACGGGAATAATATTTTAGCGATTGTTCAAACTTATGCCGAAATTCAAAATGATAAGTATATGCTACAAGTGTTTTTAAATGAGCCAGATTCTAATGCCTATAATTTTAGTTTTTTAAGCACTGGTTCAGGTAAGTTTGATTTTTGGTCAACAACTGCATTAGGCACATCAGATATTGTAGAAACAAATTTGCCTAACGCAAGTATTTACCCTCCAATAGTAAATTATACTTTGCCCGATTCTGCACTAACCATTGTAAGTAGTTTTAGTTGTTCTCCAAACCTTATAACTGTTGCAAATTTTGTAAACAGAAGGGTTTATTATGATATAGATAGTAATGAGGTTGTTGGTGATAAATTAGCAGGCGAAAAAGCTTTCTCATCAAGCTTAGGACCAGATAGAAAAGGAAGGGTTAAACCTGATATTGGTGCAACAGGCGATTTTACTTTGGGAGCTGTGAGCACAACTACGGTTAACGGATTAATTAATACAGGGCAAAATTATAAAGTAGGAATTGGCGGAATGCATATAAGAAACGGAGGAACTTCAATGGCTTCTCCTGTTGTTGCAGGAACTGTAGCATTGTATTTAGAAAAATGTCCTAATGCCTCTATGGTAGAAATAAAATCTGCATTATTAGGAACTGCAAAGCAAGATAATTTTACAGGAGCCTTGCCTAATTTTGCTTTTGGATATGGAAAAGTAGATGCTTTTGAAGCTTTAAACTTATCTACCAACCCAATTACTTTAAGTAACGATAGTATAATTTGTGGCAATGATAGCTTGGTGCTTACTGCGCCATCTTCAATTTCGTACTTATGGTCTGGAGGAGAAATGAGCCAAAGTATTACAGTAGATAGCACAACATCGGTTTATGTTACAACAACGAATGGAAGTGGGTGCAAAACTGTTTCTGATACCTTAAGTGTAACATGGCATCCGCAACCAATAAAGCCAACTATTACTATTGTAAATGATGACTCTCTTTTACTTCAATCTTTATCAAATATTCAATGGTATTATGATATGAATTTACTTGTTGGAGAAACAGATACTTTACACATTGCTCAAAACAACGGTTTATATTTTGCTGAATTAACCAACAGTTTTGGCTGCAAAAATCAATCTGATACAGTAAATATTACAGTAATTGGGATAGCGGAATATGAGCAATCTTTATTTTCAGTTTTTCCTAATCCTAGTAATGGTATTATTAAAGTTTTGTGGGAGCAAGAAGGTATAAAAACGATAAACTTAATTAACGCTTTAGGTAAAGTAGTAAGCAATAAATCAGTATTAAAAAACACCAATAAAACGACCCTAAATTTAACTGAATTTGCTAACGGAATTTACCATTTACAATTAATATCAAATAAAAGTAAATACCAAAAAAAGATAGTTTTGTTACGTTAAACAAATGAGCTTAATTTTTAAACTGATATTTATTAATTTCGTTATATGATAAAAAAAATGAACACAATAAAAATAGTTTTAACGCTTGTTTGTTTTGTATTGTTACAGTTAGGTTTTTCACAAAAAACAACTCAAACCTTAGCCAAAACTTTAATTATAAAAATTAAAGAAGAGCACCGTAATAAATGTAGTAATAATAATATAGAAATAGTTAAACTAAATACTATTTTAAATGCTGTTGGGGTAAATAATGTATCTAAGATGTTTCCTCAAAAAACAAAAAATAAAATTAAAGGAAATGTAGATATTTCTTTGCTTTACGAAATTTCGTATCAAAATAATATCAGTGAACAAGAGCTTATTAGAAAAATTAAAAAACTAAAAATAGCAGAATATGTAGAACCTTACTATATTCCTGAATTAGCTTACACTCCAAACGATACAATTTTACCCAGCCAATATTGTTTGTCATTAATTAATGCCGAAAATGCCTGGGGCATAAATAAAGGAGATACTAATATTGTAATTGGCATTACTGATACGGGTTGGGATACAGCTCATATAGATTTACAAGCTAATGTTAAGGTTAATTATGCCGATCCGGTAAATGGAATAGATGATGATAATGATGGCTATATTGATAATAATATGGGTTGGGATTTAGGTATGAATGACAATAATGCACATTTTCAATCCTCATCACATGGTGTAAATGTTGCAGGTTTAGCTGCAGCAGTAACAGATAATGTTGCAGGTACAGCAGGAGTGGGTTTTAATTGTAAATTTTTGCCTGTAAAAATATCTAATAATGTAGGCGTACTAACAAGGGCTTATCAAGGAATTGTTTATGCTGCAGATCATGGCTGTTTTATTATAAATTGTTCTTGGGGAAGTTATGTTCCATCGCAATTTGGACAAGATATTATTGATTATGCCACTATTAACAAAGGTAGTTTAGTAGTTGCAGCTGTTGGTAATGATGATGATGAAACTGTGTTTTACCCAGCAGGTTATGATGGGGTTTTGAGTGTGGCAGCATCAGAACAATCTGATTTAAAAGCTGATTTTTCTAACCATGGTTATTATGTTGATGTTTCTGCACCTGGAGAATCTTTGCAAGTTCCTCAACCCAATAATAATTATGGAACTAATGGAGGTACTTCAATGGCATCACCTGTTGTAGCAGGTGGTGCAGGTATTTTAAAAGCTCAGTTTCCTACTTATAATAACTATCAAATTGCAGCATTAATTCAAGCAACTGCCGATGATTTAAACCCTAATAATTCTACTTATATAGATAAATTAGGAAGCGGAAGATTAAATTTATTTAATGGTGTTTCTGCTAATTCAGTTCAATTTTTAGAACTCATTAATCACCAAGTTTCCGATAATAATAATGCTATTTTTGAAGCTGGTGATACTTTAAATATAACTGGGTTATTCCAAAATCTTTTAGATCCAATTACTACAAGTACAGTAACTTTAACAACAACTTCTTCTTTCGTAAACATTATTGATGGAACAACAACATTGCCTGCTTTAGCCACGTTAGATACTGTTTCTAATTATTCAGATAGATTTACTGTTGAGGTTTTAAATGGAGCTAGTTTAAATGAAGTTATTGTATTTAAAGCAGTTATATCAAATGGATCATTTGCAAATAACGAATATTTTGAAATTATTTTAAATCCAGATTATATCAATTTGGCAGAAAATCAAATTTCTACAACTATTACAAGTAATGGAAAAATTGGCTTAAATGATAACAGTAAAGGCTTAGGGTTTAATTATAATGGCGAATCTTTATTATTTGAAGGAGGTTTAATGATTGGAGATGATTTTACTAGAGTAGCTGATGTGGTAAGAGGAGTTTCTGGCAGAGATCAAGATTTTTTAGCTCAACAAAATGTTCGTTTTAACCCTCCTTATGTTTCTGCTTTAGATTTGTTTGGAACAATGAATGATGGTTTACTTACCTCACCTATGAATATTGATATTAAGCAACTGTCTTATGCTTACGCAAATGCTCCTGATGATAAGTATGTAATTGTTGTGTATGATATAACTAATTCAGGTTTAAGCCCATTAACCAATGTTTATGCTGGTATTTTTGCCGATTGGGATATTGATGATGCTGGAGCAAATAAAGCGGGATTTGATACGGCCAGAAAAATGGGCTATGTTCATTCTACCGGTATAGATACAATTTATGCAGCCATTAAAGTTCTTTCATCAAACAATGCTGTTAATTACGCTTTAGATTTAGATGGAAGTGATGTGGTTGACCCAAATGGAAACGGATATTCATCTAACGAAAAATATACTTCTTTATCTACCAATAGAAATGTTGCTGGTGGCTCTGGAGGTGCAGATGTTGCTCATGTAGTTTCTTCAGGTGGTTTTAATTTGGCTACTGGTGCAAAAGTTACTGTAGCATTTGCAATTATTGCAGGAGATAGTTTATCGGATATACAAATGAGTGCAGATTCGGCACAATATAAGTATGATATGGATGCGTTAAGTGTAGTAGAAAATAATATAAACTCTACAGGTTTTAATGTTTACCCAAATCCTACAAACGGAATTTTAAAAATAAATAGTCTTGAAAAAATTAATCAGATAAATGTAAAGAATGTGATGGGAGAAGTAGTACAAACATTTCGTGAAAATACAATTGATATTTCATCCCATTCTAATGGTATTTATTTTGTGGAAGTTATTTCAAGAAATAAAAAAAGTGCTCAAAAAGTTGTATTGCTAAGATAATTATTTTAGCTATTCTGAGCTCTATATAGTGCTAACTCAACAAAAAATATATTTTAAGAGCTGTAGTAGTCTTATAAAATATTGAAAAGCTACTCCATCTGAATTTGCTCCCAGTTTCGATAGCTATCGGAACCAGAAAAAGGGCAAAGAGAATTTTTTATTAATTGTTCGCTTAACGACCCGGCTATGCGTAGTGCGGGATTTGAAAAGCGGAGTTTTCAAATTTGCACGTAGCCAAGAGTTTATATTTTGTTTTTAATTTATTCACTTTAAATACCAAATCAACGATTTGGCGGTGTTTGTAAATAGTGCTGAACTTTCGTAAACCGCAGAATGCCCTATTTGCTATATACCTTGTTAGCAGTTCGGCTTTTACTCATATTG
>JBMYXB010000020.1:0-26678 GCA_049608005.1 Vicingaceae bacterium | reverse complement strand
AGCGATTTACCCATGGTGTAATAATGGATGCAAGGCACTCTGTAAGCTATTAAATCTTCCGATTGTTTTATTGCCCAATCAATACCAACTTGTTTTACTGCAGCAGCATCTGGTGCAGCTTCTATCGCATCAACCAATTCATCAGGTAAATCTATATGAAAAAACTTGGGCAAGGTGAGCAGTTGTTTTTTTGTAGAAATAGGTTTTATACCAGGAATAATAGGAACGGTAATTCCTTCGTTTCGGCACAATGCAACAAAGTCTTTAAATTTTTGATTGTCGTAAAACAATTGGGTAACAATGTAATCGGCACCAGCATCAATTTTTTGTTTTAAAAACTTTAAATCGTTTTTCATGTTGGGCGCTTCAAAATGCTTTTCGGGGTAACCCGCAACACCAATACTAAAATTAGTTGGGTTGGCATTTTGTAAATCTTCATCCATATATTCTCCATTGTTAAGCCCAACAACTTGTTTTACCAAATCTACCGCATAAGCATGTCCATCCTCTTCTGGCACAAAAGCAGCTTCTGTTTTTATGGGGTCTCCACGCAAAGCCAATACATTGTCTATTCCTAAAAAACTCAAATCTATTAAAGCGTTTTCAGTTTCTTCTTTAGTAAAACCACCACAAATAATATGAGGTATAGCATCTACTTTGTATTTGTTTACAATCGCAGCACAAATACCAACAGTTCCAGGTCTTTTTTTGATGGATATTTTTTCTAAATAACCTTTCTCTCGTTTTTTGTAAACAAACTCTTCTCTATGGTAAGTAACATTAATAAATGATGGTCCAAATTCAATTAGCGGATCAATTCCATCATAAATAGATTGTATTCCTTTTCCTTTTAAAGGGGGAAGAATTTCTAAAGAAAATAATGGTTTTTTTGCTTTTTTTAAGTGTTCTGTTACTTTCATAATATAGTATTAATGAGTGTTATGAAAATCAACAAATAACTACTCAAATAATTATCAGCATGCACGGCCTGCCAAATTTAATTTGTAAATATAATACTCAAACACACCAAAACGAAATTTAATTTCATTTTTTTGACTGTAGAATTGTATTGTAAAGCAACATTTAAAGAAGTAAGTTTGTACCCATATTTAATGATGCTCTTTTTTAGAAAGATAGCGTAGCGAAAGAATAAAAAAGAAAGCAGAATTATCCCCTTGAAAAAGGGGAGCTAATCACTTAGAGAAGTTAACAGATGAAAAACATTAGAAACTTTTGTATAATCGCACACATTGATCACGGTAAAAGTACCTTGGCAGATAGATTATTACAAACTACAGGAACAATATCAGATAGAGAATTGCAAGAGCAAACTTTAGATGATATGGATATTGAGCGTGAGAGAGGGATTACCATTAAGAGTCATGCCATACAAATGGAGTATCCTTATGAAGGAGAAAGGTATGTGATGAACTTAATTGATACGCCTGGTCACGTAGATTTTTCTTACGAAGTTTCCCGTTCTATTGCTTCTTGCGAAGGGGCTTTATTAATTGTGGATGCCACTCAAGGAATACAAGCACAAACCATTTCTAACCTTTATTTGGCTATTGAGAATGATTTAGAAATTATTCCGGTAATGAATAAAATGGATTTACAAAGTGCCATGCCAGAAGAGGTTAAAGATCAAATTGTTGATTTGATTGGGTGTGATAGAGATGATATTTTATCTGCCAGTGGAAAGACTGGTTTAGGGGTTGAAGAAATTTTAGAAGCTGTTGTAAAAAGGGTTCCTGCTCCGGTTGGTGATCCTGATGCTCCTTTTCAAGCCTTGATTTTCGATTCTGTTTTCGATTCTTACAGAGGAATTAACGCTTATTTTAAAGTGTTAAATGGCGAAATTAAAAAAGGCGAAAAAGTAAAGTTTATCAATACCGATAAAGAATATTTTGCAGATGAGATAGGAACTTTAAAATTAACTCAAGAACCTAAAAAGGTAATTAAAACGGGTGATGTTGGCTATATTATTTCAGGAATTAAAGTTGCCAAAGAGGTAAAAGTTGGTGATACGATAACTACTGTTGCAAACCCTGCAGAAGCCATTCAAGGTTTTGAGGATGTTAAACCAATGGTTTTTGCTGGAATTTATCCGGTAGATACTGATGATTATGAAGAGCTAAGAGATGCAATGGAAAAGTTGCAATTGAATGATGCTTCCTTAACTTTTGAACCAGAAAGCTCTGCAGCTTTAGGTTTTGGTTTTAGATGTGGATTCTTAGGAATGTTACACATGGAAATTATTCAAGAACGTTTAGAGCGTGAGTTTGATATGACTGTTATTACTACAGTTCCCAATGTATCTTACCAAGCATTTTTAACAAGCGATAAGGAAACTCCAATTGTTGTAAACAATCCCTTAGATTTTCCAGACCCAAGTTCAATTCATAAAATGGAAGAACCATACATTAAGGCTTCTATTATTACAAAGGCCGATTATGTTGGTCCTATTATGAGTTTAGCTATAGAAAAAAGAGGTGAATTAACCAATCAGGTTTATTTAACAACCGATAGAGTTGAGTTGAACTTTAATGTGCCTTTAGCTGAAATTGTTTTTGATTTTTATGATCGATTAAAATCTATATCAAGAGGTTACGCTTCTTTCGATTATCACCCAATAGGGTTTAGAGAATCGCATTTGGTAAAAATGGACATTATGCTAAATGGCGATATGGTGGATGCTTTATCTGCTTTAGTACATAAAGATAATGCTTACGATTTAGGAAAGAAAATCTGTAAAAAATTAAGAGAATTAATTCCGCGACAACAGTTTGCAATCGCCATACAAGCAGCTATTGGTGCAAAAATTATATCTAGAGAATCTTTATCTGCATTGCGTAAAGATGTAACAGCTAAATGTTATGGTGGAGATATTTCGCGTAAACGTAAGTTGTTAGAAAAGCAAAAAGCAGGAAAGAAAAAGATGAAGCAAATAGGTAGTGTTGAGGTTCCGCCAAAAGCATTTATGGCAGTATTGAAGTTAAACGATTAATGTTAGAAAAGCTTCTTTCTGAAACTAATTTTAGCCCAGTTGTAAAAGCTGGTGCTGATGATTTTGTTTGGATAGATTTATCTCAAAACAATCCTGCTTTAGCTGAAATAAACACCAATAATTCTGAAGCATTTTCTGAGTTTGTAAATCAATACTTAAGCGACAATAACGCTACAATTGCTGTTGGTGGGTATAATGAACCCCGAAATATTTACAAACGAAGTGAAAACTTTAATTCTAACCAGTTAGAGGAACGTTTCATCCACTTAGGTTTAGATTTATGGACTAATGCAGAAACACCTGTTTATGCACCTTTAAATAGCAAAATACATAGTTTTAAAAACAATTTAGGCGAAGGGAATTATGGACCAACCATAATTTTAGAACACAACTTAAAAGGCATTACTTTTTATACGCTTTACGGACATTTAACTACAGCTTCTTTAAATGGTTTAGAAGTTGGAAAAACGATTAATTCTGGCGAAGCTTTTGCAGCAATTGGAAATTATCCAAATAATGGAGATTATCCACCACACTTACATTTTCAGGTAATACAAGATATAAAAGAAATGCAAGGTGATTTTCCAGGAGTAACTTCATTATCTAACCAAAAAACAGATTTACAAAACTGTTTAGACCCTAATTTAATTTTGAAAATTTAGAAATGTTTTTTAAAGCACCTCTTCTAAATAATGAGATGCTATTCCAAACTCATTTTTAAGGCCTTCTATTTTTTCTGAAATTACTTTAGTATCTGGTTTTTTGTTTGATTTTTGTCCAACCAACATTACGTTTTTACGGGTATGCTCATTAGATATAAATTCAAATACTTTAGTTGAATATTGGTTTTTTTCTAAAATTAACGCTCTAATCGTATCGGTAACCATTTCGAACTGACGCTCTTTAAAAATGCCATATTTTAAAATAGGGCTTTCTTGTTCCTTACCTTTTAATTGTTGCCTTATTTGTTTATGACAACAAGGGGCTGTTATTACCAATTGAGCATTGGCACTAATTGCTTTTGCTAAAGCATCATCTGTAGCTGTATCACAGGCATGCAAGGCAATTAAAATGTCAATTTTTTTAGGTTTGTATTCTTGTATGGTTTGTCGCACAAAACTCAAGCCTTCAAAACCACAAGCTTTCGCTGTTTTATTGCAAAAATCAACCAATTCCTCTCGTAATTCTATCCCTTTAATGGTAACCTCTCTTTTACGCTGGTTGGTTAAATAATCATACAAAGCAAAAGTTAAATACCCTTTGCCTGAACCCATATCAACAATAGAAATGGTTTTAGATAAATCAGCATTTTTCATTAAGTTTTCAATAATTTCTAAGTACTTATTAATCTGTTTGTATTTATCTGCCATTTTAGGAACTACAACTCCATCAGCATCGGTAATTCCTAATAAATTGAGGTACTTACCTAATTCTGCTCTTTTTTGTTTGGGTTTATCGTGTGTTTCTGGCGGTTTATTTTTAAAACTTGGATAAGTACTTCTGGTAGAAACTTTTCCTTTTTTTGAAAATTGGATGGTAAAATCTTCTTCTAAAGTAAAGAGAATACCCACCTTAAATTTTTGATTTAACAATTCAGAAAAAATAGTTTTTGCCTCTTCTAATGAATAGTTTTTTACCTGGTCGTTGGTTTGATAATGGTAAGTAAATGACAACATTCGTTCACCTTTAATAGTGGCAATACGTACGTAAACATTGTGTAAACCATCACTTTTATAAGCGGGTTTACTTAAGGTGATTTTTACAAAAGTATCATCAGCATAACTTTTGTCTAGTTTTTCGAAAAAAGGGCTTAAATCATTCATACCGCAAAGTTATCGATAATAAAATGAGAAAAAGTATTTTTGAAAAATGAGCATCAAATTTCAAAGGGTTACAAAACAGAACATTAAAGAAGCATTGGCAATTTACAATTGGTATGTTTTAAATTCTACAGCTACTTTTCATTTAGAGGCGGTAGATGAAGAAGAGTTAACAAGAATGTTATCTGTTGGACATGAAAAATATCAATCGTTTATTATTTTGTTTGATAATAAAATTTGTGGGTTTTGTTATTTATCTCGATTTAGATATAAAGAAGCCTATGATAAATCTGCAGAAATTACATTGTATTTAAATCAAAAATCAAGAGGAAAAGGCATTGGAAAAACAACACTTGTTTATCTAGAAAACATTGCTAAAGAAAACGACATTAGCAATTTAATAGCTGTTATTACTGCCGAAAACACTTCAAGCATTGCCTTATTTGAAAAAGACAACTATTTTAAAGTTGGACATCTTAAAAACATTGGAATAAAGTTTGGAAAAGCTTTAGATGTGGTTTCTTATCAGAAAGAAATCTAAAATTCTGAGATGTTATTCTGAACAATGTTTTATTAAGAAAATAAGTTCTGATAAAATAAAGATCCCCAGTCAAGCTGAGGATGACACACAAGAAATTATTCTAAAAGAAAAAAGGATGGAACTTCTGTTCTCCTAAAGTGTTAAACTCTACTGTTGGTAAAGGAACCTTAATTAGATTTAAAAAAAAGAATGCTGATTTTAAAAATTTTGATCGTGTTTCAATCTTGTCAAAATCAATATCTAAAGAAAGGTAATAACTTCTATATCTTTCTATAGGAGGTAAAACAGCTCTTGTTTGGTTATCGTATATGGGTGGGTTGTTTTCTGCGGCAAGCATTCCGTAAGCACCATAGCCACCAGAAACATTAAGCCATTTTGGTAAAAAAGATTGGTTTTTAAATACTGACCTTAAATTTAATGATAACCAAAAGGTTTGCCCATTATAATCTGCAACTACTCTAGAAAAATCTGAATCTCCTAAAACTGAGGGCCTGTGTTGGGCAAGTGTTGTATGGTGGTATGAAAATTTATAGGTTAACAACTGTTTTTTAAAAGCTAATTCTTGACCAATTAACAACATACTTCCTGACGCGTTTGCAACCATATCCATTGGCGAAAATCCCCACTCGGCATAATTGGCATCTAATAATTCTACCGAAGTCATAAAAACAAAACCATAAGCACCGCCATACCAAATTGCTTTTTTATCTTTTACTCCAGCCCAACGCATGGCATTTAAGCCAAGCTTACCAAACATATATGTGGTGTATGCGTGTCCATATTTATCAATTTGCATCCATCCTGCATTATCATTGGTAAAATGAAACCCTGTCCAATGATTGTCTTCGTACCAAACGGTTGCTAAACCGGTTAATACTCCTCCATAAAACAAACCAGCACCGCCACCAACCAAACCAAGCCGTATTGGTTTATACTCTCTTGCAGAGGTATCGATAGGGCTTTGAGCTTTAACACTGGTAAGTACACTAATTAAAATGAGTATAAATATTATTTTTTTTAACACGCGGTAAAGTTAGTTATTGTTAAATAGGATTTAGGTTAAGGTTTAATAAGTATTTACTATCCTAACCATCTTAAAACATTGTCTCTCCAAATTTCATCAGCTTCGCGTTGGGTTAAAATATCTACTTCAACAGCAAAATCAATAACTCGTCCAGGAAACGAATTTCCTACTCCTTCCATTTCTCCTAAAGGGTAAGGGTCATCTAGCCCTGCAACTATTTGAGAAACACCGACTCTTCTTTTTAGCAATTCTAGTGTGTAAGAGTCGTGCACAAGGGTATCAAAAAATAAATTTTTATGTCCTAATGAAGCTCTTGGGTTTTCGGTTCCTTCAAATAAATCGGGTCTTCCATCAAAGCCCTGTAGCCTTCTTCCATAATTTGCCATTCCTAACATACAACCGTGAGCAAAACAGGTTCTTACGCTCGGAAATTTATTAGGGATATCATTTAAGGTGTAAAGGTGTAAAGTATCTGCACATTGAGCCATCATCCAAACTAAATGAAAACGCCAATATTGATCTTTTAGGTTAACTATTTTTTCTCCATCGTAAGGATGAATTTCAATGGCTAAATTGTATTTATTTGCCAACTCATAAATCTGAAAAACAGATTTATCTGCTATAGAAGTCCATTCGTTTTTAGCATTTAAAAAGTGTGTTGGTAAACACAATAGTTTTAGTTTTAACTGTGTAACGCAACGTTCAATTTCTGCTAAAGCATCATCCATATAAAGTGGTTGTACTACAAAGCCACTGGTAAATTTATCGGGGCTACCATGTTGTACTGATGCATTAAAATCATTTTGCCACTGTATAGCATCTTTGGCATCCTGCTGTTTCCATCCGTTACAATAAATTTGAGAAAGGTTTAACATTACACCATGATCGATATTGTATTTATCCATCCACTCTAATTTTTCTTTTAAGAAAAAACTAGGGTCAGTTATTGGTCTAGACCAATCTCCCTGTCGCATAAATTTTTTATCATCATCTATCCAAAACAATTTTTTATCCTTCATAAATTGAGGGATTTGATTGGGTTCTGGCAAAATATGTCCGTGGCCATTGATACGTGTTGCACGAGTTGTGTGATGAGTTTTGAGTGATGGGGATTGAGTCATTTATCTAAATATTTTATGCTTTATCAGTAAATTTTGGATCGGTTTCCATTATTGTTCCACAATTATCACAAGTTCTATGTTCTTCAGAATTAAAGTATTTCTTAAACACATCTAAAAAATCTTTTTCTATGTCATTTAAGGTAAAACGTTCTTCAAATAATTTATGGTTACAATTGTCGCAAAACCACATTAACCCATCTTTAAAATCAGTTCCTTTTCTTACTCTTTCTATAACTAAACCTATAGATCCTTCATCTCTATTTGGTGAGTGAGGAACATTAGCTGGTAACAAAAACATTTCGCCTTCTTTAATTGGAACTTTTACGGCTTTCCCATCTTGTTGAATGGTAACTTGTATATTGCCTTTAAGCTGATAAAACAACTCTTCGGTTTCATTAAAGTGATAATCTTTACGGGCATTAGGCCCGCCAACCACCATAACAATAAAATCTTTACCCAAAGGATACATGTTTTTATTGGCGATAGGAGGCTTTAATTTATCTTTATTGTCTTCTATCCACTGATTAAAATTAAAAGGCATCATTACTGACATAAGCTTAAATTTTTGTTTGTCTAAAAGTAGGAAGAAACTAGATAATAAAAAACCCCAAATGCAAAACATTTGGGGTTTTAACTAACTACTAAAGTACATTTACTTCAGAACCATTTTACTCGACTTCATTTTGTTGCCTTGTATAATTTGAAGAATGTAAACCCCCTCTTTATTGTTGCTGATATCAATGTTTTTAAAGTATTTTCCGTCAAAATCTGAAACCAACTCATTATAAACTTCTTTTCCTTGAAGGTCTAAAATCTTAATTTGAACAGGTCTCTTTTTATTTATTTCAAAACTTAAGTCAAATTTCCCTTTGTTTGGGTTCGGACTAAATTTTAGTTTATTAATTGCCAATTCCTTTTTTTTAGAGTTTTGAGTTTTAGAGGTTCTTTTACTTGATTTTTCATCAGTAACTTTTTTAGAAATAACAATTACTTTTTTCATTTTCTTACCATCTTCCGAATCAACTGACAAATCAATAGTAACATTATGATTTCCATCATTTTCAGAACCCTTTTCAATAAAAATCATTTTATGGTTGTTGTCAAATTCAAGAATAGCATCATCATCTAACCCCACTTCATCACCATTCACTATTTTTTTTACTGATACATTTCCATCTTCATCTACAGTTTTAATAATTTTTACGGAGTGAGTTTCTTCTCCGTTCTCATCATTTTCAATCAAAACTTCAACATCTTCAGTACTAAAATCAACATCTACATTTGCACCTAAATGTTTTAAATGACTTTCTATATCACCAACCTTAATTTCCATTTCTTTTCCATTCACCATCATTTTCATCACTCCATTTTCCCCATCTTCTAATAGTTTAAAGTCAAAATCCATCTCAACCTCTTCATCTCCATCACCAGCTTTAAATTTCATTATTTTCACTCCATTCTTCTTATCATCAATGTCCATGTTAAAACTAAAACTATGCGTTCCAGAATCTCCCATACTTACAATAGATCCTAACATTTTTCGTATTGATTTTTCTATGCCTTTAGAAGATGAATTCCAAGATAACCCTTCATCACAATCAAAGGTTGAATCAACTACAGTTTCTACACCGTTTTCAATTTTTATTATTTTAATGGTACATTTTTCATCGGTATCAACATTTGCATTGTTTGTAAAAGAGAACATAACAATAACAATGGCTATTAACCCAATAGGAATAAAAAGTGGTTTTAAATTTTTCATAATTTCTAGTTTTTAGTTTAACAATTATTTACACTACAAATTTACTTGAGCTACCTTCTTACCAGTGTTAATGGTCTCTTAAAGAAAGTTAAGGAAAAGTTAAAGTTTCTGATTACTAAGGCATAAAGGTTAAATTTGAATAGATTTTAACGATGAAAAAGAAAATATTATACCTACTAATTGCCTGTATGAGTTTTTCCTTAATAGGAATTATTTGGGTGCAAGTGTATTGGATTAAAAATGGTATTAGTGTTAAAGAAGCACAGTTCGATCAATTAGTAAACAATGCGTTAAACGATGTTGTAATAAACATTGATAATGGTGAATCTGTTCATTTTATTACAGAACAACTTGCTAATAGTACTTCTGATGTTGTAATTATGGAAGATTCTATAACTCAAAATCAGAAAAACATTAAAACATGGGTAAAAAATATAACTAAAATAGATTCTACTAAGAGAAATGGTAATTCTTATAATTACGAGATTACAGCTGATTCTGATGAGGAAGGATCAACAATGAAAATTAATGTAAACGGTGATGAAAAAGTAATTGACTTAAAAGAGATTGGTGATTTGTTAGAAGGGGTTGGTGAAGCTTTTGAGGCCGAACAAGAAATTGCTATAGGTAAACGTTTTGGCGATGTTATTATTAAAATGGTGAAAGAATTTAAAGATATTGACCAACCGATACAACACATTTTAAAATCTATAGATCTTAATTCTGTAATTGAAACTAACTTAAAAGATAACGGAATTACAACTCCTTTTACTTTTGCTGTTATTCATGATAATGAAATAGTTGACGATTTATCTTCTGAAGATTTTAAGCTATCAGAAAACAACTTTAATGTTGCCTTGTTTAAGCATAATTTGTTTGATAATTCAGCAGAGTTATCCATCCATTTTAAAGGTAAAAAAACATACCTCTTAAAATCTATGGGTTTAATGTTGGTACTTTCAATATTGTTTACACTTATTATTATACTAACGTTTGCGAGTACAGTTCATTATATGATAAAACAAAAAAAATTGTCTGAAATGAAGAACGATTTTATCAATAACATGACACACGAATTTAAAACGCCTATTTCGACCATTTCTTTAGCTGTAGATTCGATTACACATCCAAAAATTATTGACGATAAAGAACAAATTAATCATTTTGCAGATATTATTAGAAAGGAAAATTTAAGGATGAACAAACAGGTTGAAAGTGTTTTAAATACTGCTCAAGGTGAAAAAGGAGAATTAGAGTTTGATAAAGTGGAGCTTGACTTAACCCAATTGATTCAAAAAATTCCTGAACGGATGAAACTTCAATTAGAAGCTCACAATGCCCAACTAATTATAAACCATTCAACAATTCCTTTAAACGTTTTAGGAGATGAAATGCACTTGCAAAATGCCATTTGTAATTTAATTGATAACGCTATCAAATACAACTCAAATAAACCTCAAATTAAAATCAATACAAACTTAGTAAACGGTTTTTGTGAAATTAATATTGAAGATAATGGAATAGGAATGAGTAATGAAACCCAAAAAAAGGTTTTCGATAAGTTTTACCGTGTAGAAAAAGGAAACATCCATACAACCAAAGGTTTTGGAATAGGATTAAGTTATGTTAAAGCAATTGTAGATGCACATAAAGGTTCTATTTCTTTAAAAAGTAAACTCGAAAAAGGAACAGTAATAACAATTAACATTCCAACCAATTGAAGAAAAAATACTCCATATTATTAGTTGAAGATGAAGAGAATTTTGGTTCTGTATTAAAAAACTATTTAGAGCTTAGCGATTATATTGTTACCCTCTGCACAGATGGAAACCAAGGTTTAATCAGTTTTAAAAACAACATTTATGACCTCTGCATTTTAGATGTTATGATGCCTGTTAGGGATGGATTTAGTTTGGCTACAGAAATTAGAAAAATGAACACCGCAGTTCCTCTCATCTTTTTAACAGCAAAAAAATTAAAAGAAGACATTTTAAAAGGGTATCAAATTGGTGCAGATGACTATATTACTAAACCTTTTGATACAGAAGTTTTACTCTATAAATTAAAAGCCGTTTTAAACAGAAACAACAATCCTATCCAAAAAGAAACTGTTACTAATTATACTTTTGGAACATATAATTTTAATACAGATACAAGAGAATTAAATTCTAAAACAACCTTTAAAAAACTATCTCCAAAAGAAGCCGAACTTTTAAAATTACTTTGCGAAAACTTAAACCAAGTTGTTTCTAGAGACCTTGCTTTAAACCAAATTTGGAACGACAATAATTATTTTACAACTAGGAGTATGGATGTTTTTATTGCTAAACTCCGAAAG
Organism: Vicingaceae bacterium; assembly: GCA_049608005.1. Lineage (GTDB taxonomy): Bacteria > Bacteroidota > Bacteroidia > Flavobacteriales_E > Vicingaceae. The sequence goes on along the minus strand of JBMYXB010000020.1, from coordinate 15,065 downwards.
TACCTTAAAGAAGACACATCTATAGAAATTATTAACGTTCATGGAAACGGGTTTAGATTGTTGGTAAAATAAATTACTTTTACTTTTCATAAAATCAGAAAAATGAACTTAGACTTAACAGGAAAAAACGCATTAGTTTGTGGAAGTACGCAAGGAATTGGAAAAGCAATAGCAACAGAATTAGCTCTTTTAGGGGCAAATGTTATTTTAGTTGCCAGAAACGAAGAAAAATTAATTGATGTAAAAAAGGGATTAGATTCTTCTAAAGGTCAAGTTCATAATTACATTACTGCAGATTTTAGTTTTCCTGAGCAGTTAAAACTAAACGTAGAAAGTTATATTGAAACGAATAACGTTGAGATAAACATCTTAATTAACAATACTGGCGGACCTGCTGGAGGGTTAATAGAAAATGCTAAAACAGATGAGTTTATCAATACGTTTTCTAACCATTTAATTTGCAATCATATTTTAATGCAAGCTGTTAAAAACGGGATGAAAAATAGCGGTTATGGTAGAGTTATTAATATTATTTCTACTTCTGTTAAACAACCATTAAATGGCTTAGGTGTTTCTAACACTATTAGAGGTGCTGTTGCTAGTTGGGCAAAAACTTTGGCTAACGAATTAGGTGAATTTGGTATTACTGTAAACAACGTGTTACCTGGTGCTACAGATACTGTTCGTTTAAAATCTATTATAGAAAATAAAGCAGCTAAAACAGGCGGAGAAGTTGCGGTTATTAAACAAGGAATGGCAGATCAGGTTCCTATGAAAAGAATCGCACAACCAGAAGAAGTTGCTAATGCTGTAGCATTTTTAGCTTCGCCAGCAGCAAGCTACATTAACGGAATTAATGTTCCGGTTGATGGTGGTAGAACAAAGAGTTTGTAAAAAATCAGACCATAAAAAGCTCTGAACCAATCTGGTTTAGAGTTTTTTATAAAAATATACGGTAAATGCCCTATGGTTTAACTCTTCCTTATCGTTTATTTTTGCTTCATAAACTTTTAAAAACTAATGTTATGAAAGCAAAAAAAATATTCGCGTTATTATTAGTAGGAACAATGGTGTTTTCTTGTGCTAAAGAAGAAGATATTCCTGTACCAGTAGAAGAACCAGCAAGCTCTCCAGGAGGATCAACTGGCGGAGGAAATACAACAGGTAATGCACAGCCAAGCTTTGCAGGTGCAGATGCTTCTTTATGGGCGGTTAAATCATTATCAGTAACTACAGTAGCAGGGCAAACAATTACTACTACAATAGGAACTGGTGTAGCCACTTTTATAGATGGAAGCAGCAATTTTATTGGTGCAGGTACTGTTAAATTAAATACTAACACCTTAACACAAAACCCAAATAACTCTTATGTTTTTACTGCTGGAATTAGTATGCCAACAGGTATTGATTTTAGTGGGGGTGTTGCTTGGGATGTTGCTGGAGGAAATGGATATAGTGCCTTTACTAAAAATGTTACCCTTGGGTTTCCTACGGTAAGTGCAGTTACTAGCTCTGGAACTATTACTAAAGCAAATGGCTATACTGTTTCTGTAAATACAGTTACAGGTGCTGATTCTGTGTTGTTTTTAGTTGGCGGAGTAAATAAAACAATAGCAGGTAATGCTAATTCATGTTTTTTTTCATCTAGTGAATTAAGTTCTCTTTCAAACGGAACTACAGTTGTACAAGTTGCCGCTTATACTAGCACAAATGAAACAGTTGGTGGTAAAGTAATTTATTATGGTAACGAAACAGTTCAATCAAAAACAACAACGGTTGAATAATACTGCTAAGTAAAAGATTTGTTTAATAGTAAAAACCTCTCAAAGTAATTTTGGGAGGTTTTTTATTGTGCTGCAATTTCCCAGTCGGAGGGCTGATAAACCTTTTTAGTTTTTTTTCTTTTTGGTGCGTTGTTGTTTCTTTCGGTAGAAAATATTGTAAACAAAACAGCCCCCGTAGCAAAAGCTGCAATACCAATGTATTGTGTTTTATTTTCTGGAGAGTACCTGCTATTGTTTATTTCAGAACCAACAACATACGTGCCAGCGCCCCCTAAAACTAATAAGTCGCCAATAATTGACAAAGGGTGTTTTAAATTATTAAAAGTAGCAGTGTTACTTGTTGCTTTTAAGTTGGTGTTTACTTTCTGATTTTCTTGCGTTTTAGGAATTGCTTGTATTTGAGAAAACCCTAAAAAAGAGTTAACAATTAGTATTAATATAAAAGTTGTTTTAAGCATAATTTCAGCACTAAAGTAATGAAAAAAACCTAACACTATTTTAATAAAAAGTGCTTAACCCTTTGTTTTATAAGGCACAATTAAATGATTATGGAAATAGTTTGGTGTTAAACTAAATCAAACCCTATGTCTTTTCTATAGTTTTTCTTTTTAAATTTAATGTTTTCAGCATTTTTAAAAGAATGTTGTAAGGCATCTTTAATATTGGTGCCGAAAGAGGTTAAGGCTAATACTCTTCCTCCTGAAGTTACAATGTTATCCCCATCTTGTTTGGTGCCTGCATGAAAAGGAATTGAGTTTTCTATAGCATCAAAACCTGTCATTATTTTTCCTTTTTCGTACGCCTCTGGGTAACCGCCAGAAACTAACATTACTGTTGTTGCTGTTCTTTGATCTACTTCAAAAGTTTTTTCGTTTAAGGTTTGTTTAGCAACACCATCAAACAACTCTAATAAATCAGATTTAATCCTTGGAATTACTACCTCTGTTTCAGGATCACCCATTCTTACATTGTATTCTACTACCGAAGGGTTTCCATTATCGTTCATTAAACCTATAAAAATAAACCCTTTATAATCTATTCCATCGGCCTTTAAACCTTTAATAGTTGGTTTAACTACCAACTCTTCTACGTTATTTAAAAAAACATCATCTGCAAAAGGTACAGGCGAAATTGCCCCCATACCACCTGTATTTAAACCTTTATCTCCTTCACCAATTCTTTTATAATCTTTTGCTGATGGCAATATTTTATAACTTTCACCATCCGTTAAAACAAAAACAGAAAGTTCTATTCCGTGCAAAAACTCTTCAATAACTACTGTTGTAGATGCTGCACCAAATTTTGCATCAGCAACCATGTTTTTTAGTTCCGTTTTAGCCTCTTCTAAATGATCTAAAATTAACACTCCTTTACCTGCTGCTAATCCATCTGCTTTAAGTACGTAAGGGGGGATTAAAGTTTCTAAAAAAGCGTAGCCTTCTTCTAAATTATTTTTTGTAAAACTTTGGTATTTTGCTGTAGGAACTCCGTGTTTTTCCATAAATATTTTAGAAAACTCTTTACTTCCTTCTAATTCAGCACCATCTTTTTTAGGCCCAATAACACCAATGTTTTTTAGCTCATTATCAGCTAAAAAGAAATCATGAATTCCATTTACTAAAGGATCTTCTGGCCCAACAACAACCATGTTAACTCCGTTTTCTAACACAAATGTTTTTATTGCTTCAAAATCGTTAACACCAATATTTATATTGGTTCCAACTTGGGCAGTTCCGGCATTACCTGGAGCAATATACAGTTGAGTTAATTTGTTACTTTGAGCAATTTTCCATGCAAATGCATGTTCTCTTCCTCCTGATCCTAAAATAAGTACATTCATTTTTTTACCTGTTATGTCATTTCGAGTGTAGTGAAACGGAATTGAGAAATCTTTTAATTTTTCATCTAAAACTTACAAAATTCCACCACCATAGTCGGAATGACAATTAGATTACAAAAGTAAAAAAACCCTAACGGTAATTGAGTAAGATTTGAAAATATTTACACTCCTCACAACGTTATCTGTAAATAGGTAAGTAAATTTTTTTAAACCTTTATTTCTCGCTCAATTTCTGCACTATTTTTTAAAGGGGTTAAAAAAGCGCCTCTGTTTTGCAACGAGAGACGCTCTTAAAAGAAGGATCTTTAATCCCTTTCATCATAACGGGCTTGACCCGTTATCTCCTATAAAGCCTGTTTAGCTTCATGAGATTGCGGGCTTGGCCCGCAATGACGGTTATATCTTACCCCGAACACATTTAGCTCCACACAGGCTTAGGCTCTATTGCCTCGCTGAATATCCTCAGGTTCTTCGCCTATGATTTAGCACAGCTAAATTGGGCTCTTAACCTGAACACATTTCACAATCGTCAGGGTTATCAATAGAACAAGCTAAAATTGCAGCTTCTTCCATTTCTTTAGCTGTTGGTTTTGGTGCTGCTTTAGCTGTTGTATCTACTGTAAACTTAACCGCATCACGAGCAGCTTTTGTTCTTAAATAATACATTCCTGTTTTTAATCCTTGTTTCCAAGCATGGAAATGCATTGATGTTAATTTGGCAAAGTTTGGACTTTCAACAAACAAGTTTAATGATTGTGATTGGCAGATGTAAGCACCTCTATCAGCAGCCATATCAATAATGTTACGTTGTTTAATTTCCCAAACAGTTTTGTATAGTTCTTTTAAGTTTTGTGGAATTTCAGGAATGTCTTGGATAGATCCATTCGCTAACATAATTTGATTTTTCAAATCATCGTTCCATAAACCTAACTTATTTAAATCTCTTAATAAGTGTTTGTTTACCACAATAAACTCTCCCGATAATACTCTTCTGGTATAAATGTTAGAAGTATAAGGTTCAAAACATTCGTTGTTACCTAAAATTTGAGAAGTAGAAGCTGTTGGCATAGGGGCTAATAATAAAGAGTTTCTTACTCCGTATTTTGCCACTTCTTCTTTTAAAATATCCCACTCCCATCTATCACTTGGAGTAACTCCCCACATATCGTATTGGAATTCTCCTTTAGAAACAGGAGAACCTTCATAAGTTTCGTAAGCTCCATCAACTTTTGCTAAGTCTTTAGAAGCTGTCATAGAAGCATAATAAAGTGTTTCAAAAATCTCTTTATTTAATTGTTTTGCTTCGTCAGATTCGAATGGCATTCTTAGCATAATAAAAGCATCTGCTAAACCTTGTACACCTAATCCAATTGGTCGGTGGCGGAAGTTAGAGTTTTCTGCCTCTTTAACTGGGTAATAATTATTGTCAATAATTCTGTTTAAGTTTTTTGTAGCCACATAAGTGATGTCAAATAACTTTTGATGATCAAATTTACCATCAATAACAAATTTAGGAAGAGCTAAAGAAGCCAAGTTACATACCGCAACTTCGTCTTTAGAGGTGTATTCCATAATTTCGGTACATAAGTTAGAAGAACGAATTGTACCTAAATTTTTCTGGTTAGATTTCTCATTACACGCATCTTTATATAACATGTAAGGAGTACCTGTTTCAATTTGAGATTCTAAAATAGTGTTCCAAAGATCTCTAGCCTTAATTGTTTTTCTACCTTTCCCTTCGGTTTCGTATTTGGTGTAAAGTGCTTCAAAATCTGCTCCGTAAGAATCGTATAAACCAGGGCATTCGTGCGGACACATTAAAGTCCAATCGCCATCAGTTTCAACTCTTTTCATAAATAAATCAGGAGTCCACATGGCGTAGAATAAATCTCTTGCTCTTTGTTCTTCTTTACCGTGGTTCTTTTTTAAATCTAAGAAATCAAAAACATCAGCATGCCAAGGCTCTAAATAAACCGCAAAAGAACCTTTTCTTTTTCCTCCACCCTGATCTACATAACGAGCAGTATCGTTAAATACTCTCAACATTGGTACAATTCCGTTTGATTGTCCGTTAGTTCCTTTAATGTAAGAACCTGTAGCTCTAACATTATGTATGCTAATTCCTATTCCTCCTGCCGATTGAGAAATCTGTGCAGTTTGTTTTAAGGTGTCGTAAATTCCAGAAATACTATCATCTTGCATTGCCAATAAAAAGCATGAAGACATTTGAGGTTTTGGAGTTCCTGCATTAAATAATGTTGGTGTAGCATGTGTAAACCACTTTTCCGACATTAAATTGTAAGTTTCTATTGCTGCTTCAACATCTTCTTTATGAATGCCGATAGAAACTCTCATTAACATCTGTTGAGGTCTTTCAGCAACTTCTCCATTTAATTTTAAAAGGTAAGCTCTTTCTAAGGTTTTAAACCCAAAAAAGTCATAATTAAAATCTCTATCATAAATAATTGCAGAATCAAATCTGTCTGCATTTTTTTGAATGATATCATAAACATCAGTAGCTAAAAGAGGTGCTTCTTCGTTTGTTTTTGGATCGATGTAAGTGTAAAGTTTTTCCATGGTGTTAGAAAAACTTTTGTCGGTAGCTTTATGTAAGTTAGAAACGGCAATTCTTGAAGCTAATAAAGCAAAATCAGGATGTTGAACCGTCATTGTTGCAGCAACTTCAGCAGCTAAATTATCTAATTCGGTAGTAGTTACACCATCATATAATCCTTCAATTACACGCATAGCTACTTTTGTAGGATCAACTAAATCGTTTAATCCCCAGCATAATTTTTTAATTCGTGCTGTAATTTTGTCAAATTGTACGGGCTCTTTTCGGCCATCTCTTTTTACTACATCCATTGTTAATGGTTATTTGTTGGGTTTCTATTTTGTCTTTTCTCTTGTTTCGATTCGTTTAAGAAGGAAACTCTTCTGCCTTCCTACTTCAAACTTCTAGCTTTTCCTAAAAGTCTTCGTCTAAACTAAATCCTTCGTTTAAATCTTGAGTACTGTTAGATACTCCTGCTTTTTGATATTCAGCCACTCTTTTTTCAAAGAAATTTGTTTTTCCTTGTAAAGAAATCATATCCATAAAATCGAATGGGTTTGTTGAGTTGTAAACTTTATCACATCCTAACTGAACTAATAATCTATCAGCAACAAACTGAATGTATTGGTTCATTAAATCAGCATTCATTCCAATTAACCTAACAGGTAAAGATTCTGTAACAAACTCTTCTTCAATTTTAACCGCATCAGTAATTATCTTAGTTACTTTTTCTTTAGATAATTTATTTACCAAGTGGTTGTTGTATAATAAACAAGCAAAATCCATGTGCATTCCTTCATCACGAGAAATTAACTCGTTAGAGAAAGTTAAACCTGGCATTAAACCTCTTTTCTTTAACCAAAAAATAGAACAGAAAGAACCTGAAAAGAAAATTCCTTCTACAGCAGCAAATGCAACTAAACGCTCTGCATAACTTCCATTATCTATCCAACGCATTGCCCAATCTGCTTTTTTTCTTACAGGAGGAAAAGTTTCGATAGCGTTAAATAAGTAATCTTTTTCTTTTGCATCTTTAATATAAGTGTCTATTAATAAAGAGTATGTTTCTGAATGAACATTCTCCATCATAATTTGAAATCCGTAAAAGAACTTTGCTTCAGTATATTGAACTTCGTTTACAAAGTTCTCTGCTAAATTTTCATTTACAATACCATCACTAGCAGCAAAAAATGCTAAAACGTGTTTGATAAAGAAACGCTCATCATCGTTTAATTTATGTTCCCAATCATGTAAATCTGGAGAAAGATCAATTTCTTCAGCAGTCCAAATTGAAGCTTGCGAGTCTTTGTACATTTGCCAAATATCATCATGCTCAATAGGGAACAAAACAAAACGATTTGGGTTTTCTTTTAAGATTGGCTCTTCATGTGCAACAGTTGTGTTGGCAGGTAAAACTGCTTCAATGTTTAATTCTTCTTTTGTTTGTGTAGTGTTTTCCATCTTCTTTTTTACCTTAAGTTTAAAGCCAATCTTTCCTTGTACAGAAAGCGTTTTATAGCTAATTTGTAATATTTTATTTGCCAGAAATCTCCTGTTGGAAACAAATTGGACTACAAAAATGCAAGAAATTTTTGGTCACGACAACACAATTTAATTAACAATTAATTGAAGTTTTTAACACTCGGAATCAACAAAAAATTGTGGATAAAAAATTATAAAATCTCAAAGCGTTTGATAGCAAAGTGGTTTGATTCGTGAACGGCATTTATTTACCAAGCGGTAGAAAAAAGAATTGGTTGATTGGATTATTTTAACTATTATAAAAGAAAATTATTTGACGGATTTATTTTAAGTGTTGATCTACCAATTCTAATTCGTTAAACCATTCTTGACCAAACCTTCTGATCAATGGTTCTTTTAAAAATTGATAGGTTTTAACGCCTAACTCTTCTCCTAAAGTACAAGCATCATCGCAAATATCCCAGTAGGCATAATTTACAGCAGTAAAACTTTTGTATTTAGTTAAGCGTACCGGAAATAAATGACAAGAAATAGGTTTTTTAAAGTCTGTTTTGCCATCTAGGTAAGCTTGCTCTATAGAACATTTTGTAATTCCTTTATCATCAAAATAAACAAAGGCACATTCTTTACCATCCACCAATTGTGTTACAAATTCACCATCAGAATCAACCGTATATAAATCTTCTTCTAAAGCAGCAAGGTTTTTTTCTGATAGATATTCTTTTACTAAAGGATAAACGTTTTCTAATTCTGCCAATTCATCGTGCTCAAGTGGAGCACCAGCATCACCTTCAATACAACAAGCACCCATGCATTTGTTTAGATTGCAAACAAACTTTTTTTCTAAAAGTAATTCGGAAACTACGGTATCATCTATTTGTATCATTCGGCAAATTTAGAATTAAGAAAAGGAATTCTTGTAATATTTAAAATCGATTTATATAATTATTTAACCGCAAAGAGTTTTAAGTTTTTCGCAAAGCTTAATTCCTAAGAATTTAAAAAGCTACTTCTTTTCTTTGCGGTTAAGAAATTAATTTTTAGTTCAAACTTTTTAGAATAGCAACTGTTCTTTCTAACATTTCATCTGTAAAATTAAGATGCGTAACCAGTCTAATTTGTTGTGGGCCAAACGGAACAACTTTAATGTTTTGATCTGCCAGTTGTTGTATAATTAAATTAAAATCGATGCTTTCTATTACTTCAAAAATAACAATGTTAGTTACTACAGGGTTAACATTTTTTACAAAAGATAATCCGTTTAAAGTGCTTCCTAAAACTTTTGCCCTAGCATGATCTTCTTTAAGTCTTTCTATATTATTTTTAAGAGCGTAAGTTCCTGCAGCGGCTAAATATCCTGCTTGTCGCATTCCGCCACCAAATAGCTTTCTAATTCTTCGTGCTTTTTTTATATCCGTTTTTGTTCCCAGTAAAAGAGAGCCAACAGGAGCTCCTAAACCTTTAGATAAACAAATAGAAATGGTATCAAATTGTTCTCCGATATCTTTGGCTGAATAATCTGACTCAACCAACGCATTAAAAAGTCGGGCCCCATCTAAATGAAGCTTTAGCCCTTTTTTAGTACAAAGTGCTTTAATTTTTTTCAGTTCTTCTAACTCATAAAATGTTCCACCGCCCTTATTGCAAGTGTTTTCTAAGCTTACCAATTGTGTTTCAGGAAAATGAACATCATCAGGATTTATAGCTGCTTCAATTTGTGTTGCTGTAATTTGTCCGGCAGTACCTTTAATAAGTTTAGTTGCTAAACCAGAATTAAAACCAATTCCGCCACCTTCATATTTATATACGTGAGAAAGCTCATCACAAATTAGTTCTCCTGGAGCATTGGCGTGCACTTTTATTCCTATTTGGTTGGTCATTGTTCCTGAAGGACAAAAAATGGCAGCTTCCATTCCAAACATTTGAGCCGCAAGGTTTTCTAATTCATTTACCGCCCCATCATCACCAAAAACATCATCGCCAACATTGGCGTTAAACATGGCATTTTTCATTTCTGAAGAAGGTAAAGTAACGGTATCACTTCTTAAATCAATAATCATAAATGTAATTTTCAATAAAAGTATTAAAATTATTATTAGATTTGCAGACCTTAACAAAAAGGGTTCCGTGGCCGAGTGGCTAGGCAGTGGTTTGCAAAACCATCTACAGCAGTTCGAATCTGCTCGGAACCTCAAAAGAAAAACTCAACTTGCTAAAAATTAAGCAGTTGAGTTTTTTGGTTTTAAAACATTGCCCACATTATTGACATAACAACCAACTAATTAACCTTTTTTATCGGGATTATTCCTTCTGATTTACCATTTTTATGAGAAACGAATTAAGGGGGTAAAAACTTATTTAAACCAACTAAAGAAAAAAATTTATCCAGATTAATAGCTAGTAAAATTAAGGCTTTAAACATCATTCCTCCAGTATAATTGTTTGTTTTTTAGATACTTAAGCGATGTGTTTTTTTAAGTTTTTGCCAAAAACATTTGGAATTATTATTGTTTGTTTGTAGCTTTATACTATGATTTCATTTTTTGACAATATCGGAATAATGGTTATTTGCCTAATTTTTTTAGGCTTATTAGTCCAGTTAGTACGGATGCTTAGAAAGTAATTTAATGTAAAATGTTCCTAAAATTAATGGGATTAATGCAAGTAGTATTTTCTAATGATTCAACAGAAATATCACGTTTCAAAAATTCAAATTAATTTTTAAACCTAATGATTTGATAATGTTGACGTGATATAAATGGTTATGCCTGTTTTTTTAAATAAAAAATCAAAATATTACCCCTAGGTTTTAGCACTTGTCAAATCAACAACACTAAGCTCGCCTATTGTGTTTAATCTTTATCAAATTCAATTATTATAATTACTCTGCTGTAATTTTTTCTTCGATGGCATTGTCAATAATATGGTTAACATTAATGTTTTTAATGCCAGGAATAATTATTGGAGCAATTTTACCAATGGGCTTGTAAAGAATGGAAGTGTTTTCCATTTCTGGGGCAACAAATTCTATTTGTTTGTTTAGTATGGAAGTAAAATTTATAATTACACTCATTATTAAAGCAAATTTTAACATTCCGAAAAGAGCACCTGCGGCTTTATTTACAAAGCCTAATGCAACCATACTAATAATTTTTTGAAGCATTTTTGCAAGTGTAAACACAACGATAACAATACCAATAAAGGTAACTGCAAAAGAAATTAAAGGCATAATGTTTTCTGCAATATCAAATGCTTCACTTAGGTATTTTGCAGAAACAGAAGAAAACCTCATACCTCCCCAAACACCAAGTCCTAAAGCTATAAAAGAAGCTATTTCTATAATAAATCCTTTTTTAAACCCTTTATATCCTCCCCAAATAAGCGGAATAATAATTATAATATCAAAATAATTCATTCATTCAAAACTACTTTATAAAGTATGTTAAATGTTTTTTTAAGTATCGATTTATTAAAATCAAATTGTTTATACCTAAACAAGAAGTGATTACTTTTGCCTAATGGAAACAGAATTAACAAAAAGATGGTTGGCGGTTGAAAAAATGGTGTTTAGACGTTTTGGAGAAAAACTAGATGAACAAACCATTCTTTTTATTATAGGCTTACAAGAATTAGGGAAAGGAGAGGCAGAGTATAAAAAAGAAGAAAAATTAGATATTATCCACATTGGGATTTGTACAGTATTAGCTCCTTTTGGTTATTATAAAGCTATTGGCAAAGATGATGAGGGTTGGCCACATTTTAAAAATATAAAAAAACTCCCCAATGCAATGCAAGGGGAGTTTCAACAAAACCTTTTAAAAGAGGCAATAATTAACTATTTTGAAATGTAAAGTTATTTTACTTCTACTGTTTCAGAATAAGTGTTTTCTTCACTTTTTTGTCTTATAGCTTCTAACTTCACAACTCTATGACCTGTTAATGTGTCAACTCTAATAGTGTCTGTACCAAGTACTGTGGTATCCATAACATCTTTATAGTAAGTTACATCAATATCTAAAACCGCTGAAGATTCAAATTCAAAAACAACATCACCTGAAGAATCGGTAAGATCTGATTTATCGTAATTGCATTCATTAATTATTCTTCCTGATTCCCCAGCACTTTCTCCAGGCCAAACTCTAACTGAAGCACCAGAAGCTGCCGAGCCATCACTTTCTGCAACATGAACAACTAATTTAGGGCTACGCTCTTCTTTAGAACAGGCATTAAATGCAAATGCCAAAATTAATAATGATGTAAAAGAATATATAAAATTTCGTTTCATGTTATCTAAATTTAACTCTTCAAAGCCTTAAATAAGGCATTAATTCTTAATATTGTAATTAACAAATGTAATAAATTATCATGATAAAGAAAACATTACCATTAATCTTAGCCTTTATTACTCTTTTGAGTTTTAATACTATGGCTCAATCTAAGAAAAAACAAACAACTATTTTACTCTCTAGCTCTTATGGAGATATTAAAATGGTTTTATATAATGAAACACCTCAGCATCGCGATAATTTCGTGAAATTAGTAAAAGAGAAATTTTATAACGGCACACTATTCCATAGAGTTATTTCTAATTTTATGATTCAGGGTGGAGATCCAGAATCTAAAAATGCTAAGCCAGGACAAATGTTAGGAAATGGTGGTCCAGGATACACAGTACCTGCTGAGTTTAATACAAGCTTAATACACAAAAAAGGAGCTCTTGCTGCTGCCCGACAAGGAGATGGGGTAAACCCTAAAAAAGAATCTTCTGGTTCTCAATTTTACATTGTACAAGGTAAAAAAACAACAAGACCAGAATTAGAAAGTATTGGAAAAAGAAATGGAATAACTTATACCGAAGAGCAAATAAAAACCTACGAAACTGTAGGCGGAACTGCATTTTTAGATATGAACTATACTGTTTTTGGAGAAGTTATAGAAGGACTAGATGTAATTGATAAAATTGCCGCAGTTAAAAAAGCTAGAGGAGATAGACCTGTTGAAGATGTTAAAATAACAATGAAGATTGTTAAAAAGTAAAAAATGCAAGAAAAGATAAAAGAGCTTTTAGCCCAAGTTGACAACTTTAATGCTGATAACAAAGAGCAATTAGAGGATTTTAGAATACAGTTATTAGGAAGTAAAGGAAAAATTAAAGCCTTATTTTCTGATTTTAGAAATGTGCCCAACGAAGAAAAAAAAGAAGTTGGTCAACAAATAAATACACTTAAAGTAAAAGCTCAAAATAAGTTTGAAGAGTTTAAAGCTAAATTAGCAGGAGGTGAAAACGCTTCTGGTGATAATGATTTAGATTTATCTAGAACAGGAACTCCTGTAAAATTAGGAAGCAGACACCCTATTTCTATTGTTAGAAATGAGATTATTGATATTTTTTCTAGGATAGGATTTACCGTTTCTGAAGGGCCAGAAGTAGAAGATGATTGGCATAATTTTTCTGCCTTAAATTTTCCGCCAGAACACCCAGCAAGAGATATGCAAGATACCTTTTTTGTTGAATCTGATGGAGAAGAAGAAATGGCACTAAGAACACATACTTCTTCGGTGCAGGTTAGAATTATGGAAAATTCTAAACCACCAATAAGAACTTTATCTCCAGGAAGAGTTTATAGAAATGAAGCTATTTCAGCTAGAGCTCACTGTTTTTTCCATCAAGTGGAAGGATTGTATATTGCAGAAAATGTTTCGTTTGCAGATCTTAAACAAACCTTAATGTACTTTGCCAAAGAAATGTTTGGTGAAGAAACAAAAATAAGATTAAGACCCTCTTATTTTCCGTTTACCGAACCAAGTGCCGAAATGGATGTTTCTTGTTCTGTTTGTAACAGTAAAGGGTGTAATGTTTGTAAATACACCGGTTATTTAGAAATTATGGGGTGCGGTATGGTTGACCCTAATGTATTGGAAAATTGTGGTATTGACTCTAAAAAATATACCGGTTTTGCATTTGGAATGGGAGTTGAACGTATAGCCATGTTAAAATACAAGGTAAACGATTTACGTTTATACTCTGAAGGTGATGTGCGTTTCTTAGAACAATTTAAAGCTGCTTTCTAGCATCTTAAAATAGATTAAATTTTTTTATATTTAACCTTAACTTTAAAAGTTAAGGTTTTTTTATACTAAAAAATTATTACGATGAAGAGATATTTATTTTTAACAACATTTTTTTTGTACTCAATTATTATTAATGCAAACGAAGACTCTTTAATTGTTTACAGTTTACTTGAGCAAGCAAAAAAAACTGAGAATAAAGATTCTTCCTTTCATTACGGTGATGAAGCAATGAATTATGCAAAACAACAAAATTATTATGATGGTGTTTTAGCAGTTGCTAAATTTTTTGGAAATCAATATGCCCAAACAGGAGATTTAGAAAAATCGGTTGAACTGTATCAGAAAATTATATCAGAAAATAAATTTGATCCGCAACAACTGAGTATGGCTTACAATCAATTAGGTATATACCATGTTTATATGGGGCATTATGACAGTACAGAGTTTTATTTTTTGAAGGCTTTAGCCATGCGTAAACAATTGAAAGATAGTGTTGGAATTGGAGCTTCTTTAAATAATTTGGGGAATGTAGTAATGAGCAAGGGGGATTATGATAAAGCCACATCTTATTACATAAAATCTTTAAAAATTAGAGAACAAATTAGAGATAGCGCAGGGATTGCATCTAGCACCAATAATTTGGGTATGATTTTTTACAAACAACAAAAATTTGAAAACGCAATAAATTACTATCACCAAGCATTGAACATTAACAGAAAGCAAAAAATGTTAAAGAAAGAAGCCCTAATTTTATTAAACTTAGGGAATATTTATGATGAGATAGATCAATATGATTCTTCAGTTTATTATTACCAAAAATCGATAATTGTTGCAGAGCAGAGTGATGATTTACGTTCTATTGCAATGGCTTATGGAAACATGGGGGTTTCTCAGGGGAAATTAGGAAATTATGTTATAGCTGAAAAATACATGCGAAAGGCGTTAATAATTAGAGGCGAATCAAATGATTTAGAAGGTCAAGCCATATTGTATAATAATTTAGCAGCCTTATTTGTTGCAACTGGAAGGTATGGGGAGGCGGTAAACTACTTTAGTAAAAGTTTAGAATTATCTAACCAAATTGGATTCTTAGAAACGAGTAAAGATAATTATTTAGGAATGGCTGACGCTTATGCAAAATCAAATCAATTTAACAAAGCTTACTATGCACATCAACAGTATGTAACCATTAAAGATTCAATACTAAACGAAACAACAAATAAAGTAATTGCTGAGCTTGAAACACAGTTTGAAACCGAAAAAAAAGAAAAAGAAATTGCCACACAAAAAGTTGAAATAGCAGAACAAGAATTAAAGGTTAAGAAAAGAAATT
>JBMYXB010000019.1:0-26826 GCA_049608005.1 Vicingaceae bacterium | reverse complement strand
TATGGTTTTAAACAAAAAAAAAGAACTACGAAAAAAGATGCTGGTTAAGAGGGCTAAATTAAATTTTAACTATAAAAAAGAATATGATTTATGGGTGTGTAAAGAGCTTGAAAAAATGATAGCTGAAAACAATTTCAAAACAATACACGCTTATTTACCAATGGGCAAAGAAATTGACATTACGCCATTACTCAAAAAATTATTAGCTAATAAAATTACTATTGTTACGCCAAAAACCTTACCAAAAAGACAATTAGAAAATAGAGTTTTAACCTCTTTTAATGCCATTGAAAAAGGCGTTTTTGGAACTACTCACCCATCTAATCCAGAAGTATATACAGGATCTTTCGATTTAATTATTATTCCTGGATTAGCTTTTGATAAAAACAAGTTCCGGTTAGGATATGGAGGTGGTTATTACGATAATTTTATTGTAAACCACCCGCTAGCTAAAAAAATAGGCATTTTTTACCCAGAACAAGAAGTAGATAAAGTACCTATTGAATTGCATGACTATAAATTGGATGAAATATTGGTAAATAATAAAATGTAATTAGGCTAATGCATTTTGCAATTGAAAGGGTTAATAGCCTAACATTTTTTTCTCTTCTTCAAAATTTAAAAACGGATGTTTTTTAGCTAAATTCTCTATAAATTGAATTTGTTTTTGAATAAAATTTTGGTGTTCATCACTTTCAAAATTAAAAGGCTTATGATTGGCGGCAGTTTTTACTTTTTCTAT
Organism: Vicingaceae bacterium; assembly: GCA_049608005.1. Classification (GTDB taxonomy): domain Bacteria; phylum Bacteroidota; class Bacteroidia; order Flavobacteriales_E; family Vicingaceae. The sequence goes on along the minus strand of JBMYXB010000019.1, from coordinate 26,084 downwards.
TTCTGTAAGCAGTTTTGTGGTGGATTCATTAAAATAAGAAGTACTAAACTTTTCCCAAACATAATTAACCGCTAAATCTGTTGGATGAACCAAATCATTTTTATAAAAACGGTAATCTCTTAACTCATCAATAACTAACTCATAAGCAGGAAAGTAAGTGTAATTTTCGTTTTGTGTTACTAAATTATTTACTACTAATAGCAAGGTAGCTTTACTCAAATTATTTTCGTGTAAGCCATCCTTAGTGTGCCTTACAGGGCTAACTGTAAAAACTACATTGTAGTTCTTTAAAACATCTTTAATTGTATCAAAAGCAGCAATTATTTCTTTAACAGAGAGTAGTCGTTTTGTAAATTGTTTGTTGGGTATTTTATGGCAATTGGCAACAATTCCTGCATCCTTAAATTCATAAACCCAAGCAGAACCAAAGGTTATAAATATAGTGTTGGTTTTTTTTATGTGACTGTGTGCATCACTTAAAGAAATATTCATCTCTGCTAAACATTCCTCTTTATCAAAAGACGAAAAACTGCTGTGGTGCTTAAAACTAAACCATTTTTTGTTGTGTTCTTTTAAATCGATACCGATGTACTCTCTGTTTTCAAAAACTCTTTTTAAAGAGTTGACTACAGAAATTGGATTAAAAATGATGCCGTTAGGGTTAATATTAACGTTAAACTTATTGTTGAGGAGTTTAGATCCAATATTTTCTGCAAAGCAAGAACCTATTAATAAAACAGGAGTTTGATGTTGAATAGCGACATCACTTTTAGGTATGGATATTGGGGTTGTTAGCTTTAGTGTTGTCATTTTTTACTGATATGTTCTCCCTTGGAGAAGGGAGATAAAGAGGGGTTGATTTAAATATTCAATCTCCCTAACCCTCTTCTCCAAGAGGGAATTGATTAGTTTACTTCCTAAAAATCCAATATTTAGGGTTGAGCTTGGTCATTCCTTTCCAAATTTCTAAGTGTACTTGGGTTTTAGATTTTCCAGCTTCATTAACTAAAAGTCCTAAATCTTGTTTTAAGTCCACCTTATCTCCTTTTTTTACAAAAACTTCGCTCATGTAAGAATATACAGAAAGGTATTCACCATGCCTAACCATTACCACTTTTCCTTCGCCCGGAATAATGGCTACAGAACTTACTTCACCAGCAAAAATTGCCCTTGCAGTTGCTCCTTTTGTAGTACTAATATCAATACCATTGTTGTTAATTACAATACCTGCTAAAACAGGATGGGGGTGTTTACCAAATTGAGCTGTAATTACTCCTTGTTTTACAGGCCAAGGTAATTTTCCTTTGTTTGTTGCAAAAGAGTTAGAAAGTTTTAGTGCTTCAGGAGTCATCGGGAAACCTTTTGATGTATTTCCTGCTTTTTTAGCTGCTGCTCGGGCTTTTCTAATTTCTTCTTCAATAATTCGTTGTATCGCTTTTTGCAGCTTACGTTTGGCTTGTTCTTTCTTTTTTAATTTGTTTTTTAATTCTTGTTCTTTTCCTTGTAATTTTTGAACAATGTTTTCTTGCTCGGCTTTTTCTATAGCTAAACTTTGTTTTTGTTGTTCTTCTAAAGAAACCAAAACTGTTTTTTCTTCATTGGTTTGATTAAGAATTTGGATGTTTTCTTTTAGTGTGTTTTGAGTTGTAACAATTTCTTTAGCTTGTCCTTTTCTGTACTCAGCATATTGTTGTATGTATTTTAAACGTTTGTAAGCTTGGTTAATATTTTTAGAAGCAAAAATAAACATCATCTTATCGTAAGAACTTCTGTGTTTAAAAGCGTAATAAATAATTTTGGCGTATTCTGACTTTAATTGAGTTAAGTCGTTTTCTAAATTGGAAATATCTTTTTTGCTGGTATTAATTTTTTTATTGATTAATTTCATTTCTGAGTTCATGGCAGCAATTAAGCTCGAACGAGAATTAATTTTACTCTTTAATTTTAAGAGTTCATCAACAGATAAATCTTTATTTTTTCGAGTTTCGCTTAGCAGCTTATTGGTTAGCTGTATTTCTTTTTGAAGTTTTCTTTTCTTACTTTCTAAATCTTTTTTAGATTGTGCAAAAGAGTTGTGCGCCATTAAAAAGCATAGCAACAAGCAAATAACAGAAAAGGATTTATTTAGTAAGCTGCACATACTTGGATGAAATTTTAAACGGGAAAGTTAAAGATTTACTGGTAGAAAACTTAGAATAATCAACATCAATAGTAGAAGACGAAACAGACTTTAACATAAAATGAATTTTATCAGGAATAAGCTGTGTATTGTGCTCTTTAAATTCTGAATAAGTAGCTGTTAATGATCGTTTAGTTTCTGGTGATGATAGTAAAATATCTTTTATTTTAAACGAAAAAGGATCTAACCAAAGAGCTTGTGCTTCTTTTTTAATTTTCTCTTTTTCTTTTTTTAATTCTTTCTTCACTTTTCTTTTTTTCTCTGTACTTAAATAGTAGAGGTCTTTTTTTCTATCTACTCGTGAGTGTAGCTTGTCATCCTCATCAAAATCGATACTATTTCCAATAAGTAAGGCCTCAATCATTTGATAATCTAAATCTGTATTTAACAATTTGTTTAGGTAAGCAAAATCGCCCAAAAAGTATTCTTTTTTTAACCTATTAATCAGTTTAACAGAATCTTGTGTAATAATTACTCTTGCACCTTCTATTCCTAAAGAGCCTAAGGTCATCCAAATAATACTATCCTTTTTTATTCTTAAATGAGTTTTAAACGAAGTCTTTTTTTGTGCACTATCAATTAACGCAACGGTAGCTTTGGCAGAAATGGTTTTAAATTGAAACTCATTTGCCTTAAGTTTTTTAACCAAAAATTTTGAAGACCTTGCTTTAATTTTAACTTTTACATTAGCTTGATCTTGCACAGCACATGAAAAAAGTAAAACGCCCATTAAAAAAAAAGGCAGCCAATATTCATATAAACGCTTACTCATAAAGTGTCTTGTCTGTAATTTTTTGATCTAAAAATTCAGTTCCATTACCATCGTTATTGGCTTTAGCTTTTTCCCAAAACTCAACTGCTTTTGTAAGGTTATTAAGTTTAGCATGTGTATCGCCTAAATGTTCTAAAATAACGGTGCTTTTATTTCCGCCATTTTTTATAGCTTTTTCTAACCACTCTTTGGCCTGTATAAATTTACCTTGCTTATATAAAATCCATGCATAAGTATCTTGATAGTTAGATTGACCAGGCTCTAACTCATTACAAAGTGCCGAAAGTTCTTCTGCTCTACTTAAATTTTCTTCTCTTAAGGATAAATAGTATCCATAATTGTTTAAAACATAAATATTTTTAGGGTCAATTTTTAAAGCACTTTCATAAGCCTTATCAGATTCTTCATATTGTTTTAATCCGTTATTGGCATCTCCTAAGTTGGCATAAAACTGTGCTAATAATGGAGGGTTACTGGCAGCATAATCTTTACCTGTACTTAAGTATTCTTTGGCTTCTTCATAATTTTTTTGCTGTAAGTGAACTGATCCATAAAAGAAATAAAAAATAGGCTGGTTAGGAAATAGTTCTAAAGCTTCTTTACTGGTTTTTTTTAACCCTTCATTATCTTGTAATTCAGATTCTATAAACACCAGTTGTGTCCAAATAGAAAGCTTAGACTTATCATATTCTAACGCTTTTAAATAGTTTTCTTTTGCTCCTTCTAATTTTTTATCCTGATATAAAAAATCAGCGTAAATGGCGTATGGCTCAGCATTGTTTGGGTGAGCTACAATTAGGATTTTACTTAATTCTAGGGCTTCTTTTTTGGCATTTTTTTCGTTGTTAGAAAAATAGGAAGACAATATTTTAATTTTTGTATTGATATCTAATTCAGTACTTGCAAAAGTCTTTCGTAATGCCTCAGCAGCTTTTTCTGTATCATTTTTAGATTTATAATATTCATACAAAGAAATGTTAGCATAAGGGTTGTCGGGATCTTTTTTTATAATTTCTTGATAAACAGAAAAAGCCTTGTCGGCAAGTTCGTTTGCTAAATATAAATCTGCTAATAATACTTGATATTTTAAATTACTAGGATATTCGTTAATTAGAGCTTCTATTTCTTTAGCTGCATTATCAACATCGCCAAGTTTTACGTAAATTTTTTCCTTTTGGATAGAAATTTCTTCGGTTATGCCAATTTCTTTTTCTACCAAATTAAATGTAGCAATGGCTTCTTTATATTTACCAGTATAAAGTTGTAACCCTCCTAAGTTAAAATTAAGATCTGCCGAAGCACCTTTTTCTTTTATAATAATTTTGTATTGGGTAATTGCTTCTTCTAGCTTGTTTTGTTTCTGTAATGAGTTAGCATACTGTATTCTATACCAATAATTTTTTGGATCTAAATCAACTGCTTTTTTAGCAAATTCTATCGCTAGTTGTTTTTCTGATGAATTTTCTAAAATATGAGCCAACTCGTAATAAGGAGCAGGTTCATTAGGGTTAATAGTGGTACATTTTCTAAACAAAGTAACTGCTTCTGGGTAATTACCTAGTAGTTTTGCAGTAAGTGCATTATGAAAAAAAGCTTTAAAATTAAGTTCCTCTTTTTCTGACAACTCTGTTTTAGCTAACTTTTTAGTTTTGCTTTTGCCATTTACGTTTACCTCTTTAGAAGGAGAACAAGCAGAAAAAAGCCCAACCAATAATACTAATATATATCGTTTTTGATGTTTCAATGTTATACTATCTCGTTATAATCTCCAACACTTAACTCTTGTGAGTTGTTATTTATTTTAACAAAATTACCAATCATAGAATTTGTTAAAGTAGAATTGTTTATCGTTGTATTTGTTTGAATAATTGTATTAGATATTGTTGAATTTTCAATAACAGTATTCTCTCCAATTGATACATGCGGTCCAACAGTAGCGTTTTTTAAAGTAACATTTTTACCAATAAAACAAGGCTCAATAATTTTAGAACCTTCATTTTTTAGAGAAGCATCAACAATTTCTTCATTTTTAATGTGCTCTAAAACACGTTGGTTAGTGTAAACAGTAGCTTTGTAATTTCCGCAATCTAACCATTCTTTCACTTCTCCAGGAGCAAATTTTGTTCCTTTTTGCTTCATGTTTTCTAAAGCATCTGTTAACTGAAATTCTCCTTTATCAGTAATGTTATTATCAATTAAATATTGCAACTCATCTTTTAAATAAGCACCATCTTTAAAGTAATAAATTCCAATAATTGCTAAATCAGAAACAAATTCTGTTGGTTTCTCAACAAAATCAGTAATAATATTTTCTTCATTTAATTTAACTACACCAAAAGCACTAGGGTCATCAATCTGACTTACCCAAATAATTCCTTCGGCATTAGCATCTAAGGTAAAATCTGCTCTAAAAAGTGTGTCAGCAAAAGCAACAACAACATTTCCTTCTAAACTGTCTTTAGCACAAAGTATTGCATGGGCAGTTCCCAAAGCTTCTTCTTGATGGTAAATGCTTCCTTTTGCACCTAAACTTTCGGCAACAGCCACTAAGTCTTTTTCTACCTGATCTCCAAAATCGCCAATAATAAATGCAATTTCATCTACAGGTTCGCCACAAACTTTGGTAATGTCTTCAACTAATCGTTGTACAATTGGTTTACCAGCAACCGGCACTAAGGGTTTAGGTATTGTTAATGTATGAGGTCTTAATCTTGAACCTCTTCCTGCCATTGGTACTATAATTTTCATAATCTAAGCCTTTCCTAAGTCCTTTCCTTTGGAAAGGACTTTTATAATTTATAAATATTTAATTTTTCTCCTCAAACTATCTTCTGTCGTGTTTAGTCACAATAATTTTAACACGAAAAGCCCCTCCTTCGGAGGTATTGGGGTGACTTTTATTTCTTTCCTGTACTTCCAAAACCACCAGCACCTCTATCGGTATCTGATAATTCTTCTACCAAACTCCATTCGGCTTGTTCGTGTTTAGCAATTATCATTTGAGCAACACGCTCTCCATTTTCAACAACAAAGTTTTCGTTAGAAAGGTTTACTAAAATTACGCCAATTTCTCCTCTGTAATCAGCATCTATTGTTCCTGGGGTATTTAAAACGGTTACACCATTTTTATAGGCTAATCCACTTCTTGGTCTTACCTGAGCTTCATATCCAACAGGCAACTCAATAAATAAACCTGTTTTTACCAATGTTCTTTCTAATGGTTTTAATGTAATTGGTGTTGTAATATTTGCTCTTAAATCTACCCCTGCAGATGCTTCTGTACCATAATGTGGTAAAGAGTGATTCGATTTATTAACGATTTTAATTTCCATTAAATTTTTAGTTAAAAGTTACAAGCTGCTAAAGATAGTTTTTATTTAGCAGTTACAAATCATGATTTAACATTTCTTAAGGAAGTTCATCCTAAGAACTTGTAAAACAAAACTATTATCAAAAAGTTAGTGATTTTATAAATAAAAAACGCTAACGATTTTTAACTTAATTTAGGTTAAAATTCACTAAATACTCTATTTTCTTTCTGAAGTTTTACAGAATTAGTTAGCAAATTTTAAACAACGATAAGTTGTACTTCACATATTTAATAAACCTTAACAATATATCTTATATCGAAACTAGGTTAATAGAGCCTTTATCGGTTTAAAATATTATTTTTGACCTCTTTGAATTAAAAATGATTTTATGAAAAAAATATTTCTTTTCATTTTCTTGCTAAGCACTACTTTTGCTCATGCTCAAGAAACATTTATGGTAAATGGTACTCATCATAAAAGCCATAACTTTTATGCTTTTACCAACGCAACAATCCATACAGATTATCAAACTACTATAGAAAATAGTACTTTATTAGTGCAGGATGGAAAAATTATTGCAGTAGGAAAAGCTGTAAACATTCCAAAAAATGCAGTGATTTATGACCTGAAACAAAAACATATTTATCCTTCGTTAATTGATCTTTATTCGGACTATGGTGTAGCATCAAAAAAAAATGAAAAATTGGGCCAGCATAATCACAATTCAAAAGCATTAAAAAAAAAAGGAGCTTTTGGTTGGAACGAAGCTATAAAACCTGAGGTTGAAGCAGGGAGCTTGTTTAGGGTTAATTCAAAAAAAGCAGAAGAGTTAAGAAAATTAGGTTTTGGAGTAGTACTTACCCATCAACAAGATGGAATTATGAGGGGAACATCTGCTTTAGTTACTTTAGGAACTGACCAAGCTAATGCAGTAATGCTTCAAAATAATGTTGCCAATCATTTATCTTTTAACAAAGGGTCATCTAAAGAAAGTTTTCCCGGATCTTTAATGGGTATGATTGCTTTAATTAGACAAACTTATTATGATGCTGAGTGGTTATCTAAAAACAAAACAGCTAACGAATTTAATATTTCATTAGATGCTGTTAATAAGAACAAAACCCATCTTCAAATTTTTGAAGCAAATGATAAGTTAAGCATTTTAAGAGCTGATAAAATTGGCGATGAGTTTGGAATTCAATATGTTTTTAAAGGAAAAGGAGATGAATACCAACGAATTACAGAAATTAAAGCTACAAACGGAAAATTAATTGTTCCTGTAAATTTTCCTAAAGTTTATGATGTAACGGATGCTTACAACACCTTAAACTTAAAATATTCTGATGTAAAAAATTGGGAATTAGCACCCTATAATTTAGGAATTATTGCTGCCAATCAAATAGATTTTGTAATTACCTCTTCTGATTTAAAAGACAAAAAAGATTTTTTTAAAAATTTAAGGGCAGCCATTAAATCAGGACTTTCAGAGGAAAATGCACTAAAATCGCTAACTTATTCTCCAGCACAATTTATAAATAAATATAACCAAATAGGAAGCTTAGCCGAAGGAAAGTTGGCCAACTTTATTGTTACTTCAGAAAACCTATTTGCCGAAAACAATATCATTTACGAAAACTGGGTAAAGGGTAAAAAATATATCATTACTGATTACAATACGATAGATTTAAGAGGAGATTACAGCTTAAATTTAGGGTCTAAAATTTATACTTTAAACGTTAGTGGCGAAATATCTAAGTTAAAAGGAAGCATACAAATAATTGGCTCCAAAGAAAACAAACCAGATACCAATAAGGTTAAAGTTACTGTTGTTGCTAAAGGCAATACCATTGCATTAAGTTTTAACCCTAATGATAGTTTTGAAAAAGGAGCAATTCGTTTAAGCGGAACAATATCTAGCAATGCAGGTATTTGGGACGGAAATGGGCAGCTATCTAACGGTAAATGGATAAAATGGAATGCTATTAAAGGAAAAGCAAAAAAAACAACAGCTAAAAAGACAACACAAGATTCTTTAATTGTACCGAGAATACAATATCCAAATATGGCTTATGGTTTTGATTCTTTACCAAAAGCAGAAACAATTTTAGTAAAAAATACTACTGTTTGGACCAATGAGGCTGATGGAATTTTAAAGAATACCGATGTTCTTTTACAAAATGGAAAAATTAAAGCAATTGGTAATAATTTAGAAGTTACTGCAGCAATTGTTATTGATGGAAAAGGAAAGCATTTAACCTCAGGAATTATTGATGAACACTCGCACATTGCTATTAGCAGAGGTGTAAATGAATGTACACAAGCTGTAACAGCAGAGGTAAGTATTGCTGATGTTGTTAATTCGGATGATATAAATATTTATAGGCAATTGGCTGGTGGAGTTACAGCATCACAATTGTTACACGGTTCATGTAACCCTGTAGGCGGTCAATCTGCAATTATAAAATTAAAATGGGGGAGTTCTCCTGACTCAATGAAAGTTAAAAACACTCCTGGATTTATAAAGTTTGCTTTGGGTGAAAATGTTAAACGTGCAGGAGGGAGAAGTAGATTTCCGCAAACAAGAATGGGGGTTGAACAGGTTTATTATGATGCTTTTATTAGAGCCAAAGAGTATGAGGCTAAATGGGCAGCATATCATCAAATACCTGAAAAAAAGAGAGCTAAAATTGCTTCGCCAAGAATTGATTTGGAACTTAAAACAATTGTAGAAATTATAAACAGTGAGCGTTTTATTTCTTGTCATTCTTACCAACAAGGCGAAATTAATATGTTAATGCATGTAGCAGACTCTATGGGCTTTGTGGTAAATACTTTTACGCACATTTTAGAAGGTTATAAAGTTGCTGATAAAATGAAAAAACATGGTGCAGGTGGTTCTACTTTTTCTGATTGGTGGGCATACAAATTTGAAGTAAATGATGCAATACCTTATAACGGAGCGATAATGCACAAACAAGGTGTTGTTACTGCTTTTAATTCTGATGATGCAGAAATGGGCAGAAGATTAAACCAAGAGGCTGCCAAAGCAGTAAAATATGGCGATGTTAGTGAAGAGGAAGCGTGGAAATTTGTAACCTTAAACCCTGCAAAATTATTGCATTTGGACGATAAAATGGGAAGCATTAAAGTAGGTAAAGATGCCGATGTGGTTTTATGGTCTGATAATCCATTATCGATTTATGCAGTAGTAGAAAAAACAATTATTGATGGTGCGGTGTACTTTGATTTAAAGCAAGATGCAGCAAACCAAAAAGCCAATCAAAAAGAAAAAGCAAGAATTATTAATAAAATGATTACAGCTAAAAAAGGTGGTGCAAAAACACAGGCTCCATCAAGTAAAAAACAGAAACATTATCACTGCGATACGGTTGGGGAGTAATGTGCGGAGCTCTCCCTTGGAGAAGGGAGATACAGAGGGATTGAAAAGTTAAATAAATCCCCCTAACTCAAATTTTTAAAATAAGTTTTCTTCTTAAGCTCCAAGAGGAAACAAAAAAAGAAAAATAAATGACCAAAAAGTCGCATTATAACAAAGAATTAAAACCTTTAGCCAGAAACTTAAGGAATGATTCTACTTTAGGAGAAATTCTCCTTTGGGATAATGCACTCAAACAAAAAAGATGTTTAGGTTATCAATTTGTTCGTCAATTTTCTATCGGAAAATATATTCTTGATTTTGCATGCAGAAAGTTAAAAATTGCGATTGAAATTGATGGTTATTCGCACAACTTCTCTTTTAATAAAGATCAAGAAAAAGATAATTTTCTACAAGGTATTGGATACACTGTTTTAAGATTTGAAGAGCAAGAGGTTAGAAAAGATATTAATAATGTAATACGAACAATAGAAGGGACAATTAAAGAATTAGAAACAAAATAGGGTTCCCTCTTGGAGAAGAGGGATAGGGAGATTGAAATTATTAAAATCAATCCCTCCAACTCCCTTCTCCAAGGGAGAACCGTTTCTGTAAAAAACAAAACAATGAAAAACACGATTACTATATTAGCAACAACATTAAGCTTGTTACTTTCCACTTTTAACTTAGTGGCACAAACAGAAACTCCTGCAAAAAAGCAGACTAAAAAAACACTTTTAATAAATGGTGTTGCTCATTTAGGAACAGGAGAAGTAATTAAAAATTCGGCAATTGCTTTTGAAAACGGAAAGCTAACTCTTGTTGCCAATGCTGCTGCTATAAAAATAGATTTTAGTCAGTTTGATACTGTTTTTAGGTTAAACGAAAAACAACATGTTTACCCTGGTTTTATTACTCCTAACTCTACTTTAGGATTAACAGAAATAGGTGCGGTTAGAATGACGCACGATTTTGCAGAATATGGAATGTTTAAACCACATGTAAGGTCAATTATTGCTTACAATACCGAATCTAAAATTACTACAACAGTACGTTCTAACGGGGTTTTATTGGGGCAAATTACTCCAAGAGGTGGAAGAATTACCGGAACATCTTCTATTGTTCATTTTGATGCTTGGAACTGGGAAGATGCCATTATTAAAGAAAATGATGGAATTCATTTAAACTGGACAGGAATGTTTAACCGTTGGACAGGTAAAGAGAATAAAAAGTATGGAGAGTCTATTGCTCAGTTAAACAGTTTTTTTACAAATGCTTTAGCTTATTCTAACCAAAAGAGCTACAAAGAACAAAACTTAAGGTTTGAAGCAATGAGAGGTGTTTTTACTGGAGAAAAAACACTTTATATCCATGCCAATTTTGTAAAAGAAATTACCGAAGCCATTCATTTTTCTAAAAAATATAAAGTGGCTAAAATGGTTATTATTGGAGGTTATGATGCTTGGATGGTGGCCGAAATGCTAAAAGAAAATAACATTGCTGTTATTTTAAAAAGAGTACACAGCTTGCCAGAAAGACAAGAAGAAGATGTTTATTTACCTTATAAAATGCCTAAAATTTTACAAGATGCTGGCGTTTTATTTTGCTTAGAAAACTCTGGTGATATGGAAGCTATGGGAACAAGAAATTTACCTTTTTATGCTGGTACAGCTGTAGCTTATGGGGTTGAAAAAGAAACTGCTTTACAATTGATTACTTTAAACACTGCTAAAATTTTAGGTATTGATAAGACCTGTGGAAGTTTAGAGTTAGGAAAAGATGCAACCTTATTTATTTCTGATGGTGATGCTTTAGATATGAGAACCAATAAGGTTACAACAGCATTTATTCAAGGACGGTTGATAGATGTTGATAATCATCAAAAGAAACTTTATCGTAAGTATAGCAAAAAATACGAGGAGTAGGAACCTTTACAAAAGTATTATACTGTGTCTGGGGACCCGTCTGCACGGGGAAGCAGTCAATTCAGAGGGGAAAACATCACATAAACATCAACACTAATTTTTTTGCCGTTTTTTATTTCGCAATCAACATCTGTGCGTTCGTGTTTAAAATTGAGTTTTGTTAGGCCTTTTTTACAATTGCTATTTTCGGTTTCTACAAAACCTTCTATTCTTTTTAAACCCAATTCTGTAAAAGCATAATTGCAAATAAGTGGCATGGCTTCTTTCATTATCCCTTTGCCCCAAAACTCAGGCAACAACCAAAAACCAATTTCAGCTTTTGTTTTATTCCTATCATTTAACCCTCCAGCACCATAAAACTTTTTTTTGTCTTTAGACCAAATTGCCCACCAAATTCCTGTTTCGGTTTCTTCTAAATTTTTAAACCAATCCATTTGTTCTTTGGTGGCTTCTAAGGTTTTAAAATTAACTCCGTAATATTTTATGACATCAGGGTGTGATAATCCTTTAAATACGTTTTGGATGTCCTTATCAGTAAACCGACAAAGCTCTAAGCGTTCTGTTTTTATGGTTGGGAAGTTTTTCATTTTTAAGTGTTTCCTCCCCTTTGGGGAGATTAGGAGGGGCTACTATCCCCCAACTCGTTTAGACTCACTTTCTAAACCAGTTTTACGTTTACGCGATTTTAGCTTTTGGTTACCAAAATTATAGCTTAAACTAAAACTTACAAACTGGTTATCAAACCTTCCGCTACCAACATTTTTTAATCCGTTAAACTCTGATTTTCCTTTCCAACCAACATTTCTAAAGATGTTGTTTACCGCTAATCTTGCTTTTAATTTCTTTTTTAAGAAGTCTCTAGATAAACCAGCATTTAAGCTCCAATTGGCTTCATATCTAAAAACGCCTCCCCAAACTCCTGGTCCAGAATAATAACCAGAAACCTCAGCTTTAAAATCTTTTGGTAAACTAAATGTATGTTGCTGATAAGTCATGTAACCAAAATTCTGAACATCAACCACAGCTCCATTCCCATAATCGGCTTGGTTATTTAAATAAGTAGCACTTAAATTCATAAACACATTCCACCATTTGTTAATTTTAAACGGAAGACTTGCATTAAAGCTATATACTTCTTCGGTAGCTAAATTATCCCACGATACAAAAGTAGCTCTAGAATCAATATCATCTGGTCCAATTAATCGGGTAATCTTATCAGTAGTTCGGCTATAAGCTACCTTAAAATTATACTTGTAAGCCATTGTGTATCCTAACTCAAAATTATTAACAATTTCGGGTTGTAAAAACGGGTTTCCTTTTCCAATAGAAAGCTCACTAGTTTGTGTTCTAAAAGGGTTTAATACATTATAATCTGGTCTATTAATTCTTCTTCCATAATTAAACGCTAAACTGTTCATTTTAGAAACTTTGTAGGTTAAACCTGCACTCGGAAACCAACTTAAATAGCTTAACTCAACAGGGGCTTCATTTAAGGCATTGGCAAACGGAACTAAATCTCCAGTTGCTTCAGTTTGTTCGGCTCTTAAACCTCCAACAAAATTCCATTTTTTCCCTAAAGGGCGAGAAAGACTAACATAACCTGCAAAAACTGACTCATCATAATCAAAAATATTAGAACGAACATCATTACGAATAGCAACTCCATTTACATCATCATAAAACAAAAACGTATTGTGTGTGTTTACTTGTCCGAATTTACCACCAACACCTAATTTACTTTTCCCTAAACTTCTTTCGTAATCTAATTTTGCTGTATAAATTTCAATGTCAATTGGTGTATCAAAACTATTGGTTACTTCACTTAAAACAACATCCTCTGTAGCATTGTAATACAAGTTTGGCTGTACTCTTTCACTTTCTGTTAAATACTTTCCGTAATCAACATCTAAATTTAAACTTTGTCCTTTTTTGTTATAAAAACGATAATTTACATTGTAAGTATTGTTGGTTCGTTTGGTTTCTCCGGTGTTCTCTGCCAATAAAATACTATCAATAGTTGTAATTGTATTTACATTGGCAATAACCACTTTATTAAAAGCAATTTCTTCACCATTCATATTTCGCCCACTAACCAAAAACCCTAGTGTATGGTTTTTATGCAAAAAGAAATCAGACCCAATTCTATAATTTAATCCATCTCTATTGTTCCGAGTATCATTAACTTCTCGCTTGTATAAATTGTTTTGACTGTCTTTAGATTTAATGTTGTGGTAATTATCGTTTACCCCATAGCCTAAAGCACCAAAAACATTCATTTTTTTGTTTCTGTAATTTCCTGTTCCGTTAACATTGTAACGCGTTAAATCTCCCTGAGTAAAAGTTGAACTTAACGAACCATTTGCCCCAACACTTTTATCTTTTTTTAATCTGATATCAACTATTCCTGCATTTCCTTCAGCTTCATATTTTGCTCCAGGATTGGTAATAATTTCAATTCTATCTATCTGATCTGCAGGTAAGTTTTTTAAGTAATTACTTAAATCATCTCCGCTTAATGGCAATTGCTTTCCATCAATGTAAACCCTAACTCCCGAACGCCCTAAAACATTTACATTATCGTTATTATCTACCGAAACCGAAGGGGCTTTTCTTAATAAAGAAATGGCATCAGAACCTGTGCTGTTAATTGTTCCTTGTACATTAAAAACGGTTCTGTCGGGTTTTACCTCAACCATTACTCTTTCTTCTACAACACTAAACTCTTGCAGTTCTGCCGCTTGAGCTTCAAAAGCCATTGCACCAAAATCTTTGTTTTCGTTTTCGGCTAATTGAATATCCGATTTTACCAAATCAGGTAATCCAACAAAAGTTGCTTTTAAAAAATAGTTGCCCGCTTTTAAATCAGGAATATTAAATGCTCCAGCAACATCGGTTACTCCAACTTTAACCATGTTGCTATCTGCAGAATTGTACAGTGCAACATTTACAAAAGGCATAACCTCTCCTTTATCGTCTGCCAATTTTCCTTTTACAGATGATTGTGCTGCAGCACCAAATATAATAACCGATAAAATGAATGTGAAAAGTAAACGCATAACTCAATAGTTTTAAGACAAAACTAAGTTGTCTTTTTTGTTTTAGAAATAAAATTATGATGAGTGGCTTAAATCATCAATAAGTCAATTCTTAATTAGCACAAAATTAAAAAACTACGTTATTACAATTAATGAGGCACAAAATGAAGAAGCAATCTCTTTTGACCTAAACTTTTTTCTGGTTCCCCGATTTCTCGGGGAAGGAATTAGAGTATAAAAATCTATTTATAAAGCCTCTTCGCTTCACTTAAAATTTCTATCAAATTCTCTACATCAATATCCTTATTGGGATTAACTCTAAAGATTTTCATCTTTTTCCTGTTTCCAGCTTCTAATAATGGATGTTCTATTTCATTACCTCTACAAATACCAATATAAGGCTCTTGCGTTTTTTTATCTTTCCAGAAATAACAAAACATTTTTTTCTTGTAATAGAAAAACGGCAAGCTGTACTTCCATTCGGGAGTAATATTCTCATCCAAACTCAAAACAATATCCTTTAAAGCCATTAAACAACTCTTGTAAGGCTCATCCTGTTTAAGGTAATATTTATCGTGTTCTGTTAACATTGATAAAACGAAAATACAGAATCCATAAATATCGGATAGAGTTAGTTTTTAAATTATCCGATAAAATCGTATTTTTGTGGTGTGTGGGATATTGATGTAACATATAGAGAAGAGTTAGCCCCAACATTTGAGCGGCTTAACCAAAAAGTAGCAATTCTTAATAAATTAAGGCCATTGCCACAAGCTGCTATATCAAAAATTAAAGAAGCCCTACAAATAGAATGGACTTACAACTCTAACAGTATAGAAGGAAATACTTTAAGTTTAAGAGAAACCCAAATGGTTTTACAAAAAGGTGTAACGGTATCGGGTAAATCTTTAAGAGAGCATTTTGAAGCCAAAAATCACGAAACTGCTATTAACTATTTATATACCTTAATCAAAAAAGAATACCAGCTAACAAGTAGCGATATTTTATCATTACATGCGTTGGTTTTACGTTCTATAGAAGATGAGTATGCCGGAAGAATTAGAAATGGAGGAGTTCGTATTTCTGGAGCGAACTTTACCCCACCCAATGCGCGTAAAGTTTCTGATTTATTAGATGATTTAATAACTTTTGTAAACACCAACCCTTTAAATTTAAATGATATTGAATTGGCAACAGTTTTTCATCATAAAATGGTTTGGATTCATCCTTTTTTTGATGGCAATGGCAGAACTGTACGCCTAGCAATGAACCTCATTTTAATGCGTAAAGGTTATCCGCCAGCAATTATTTTAACCAACGACAGAAAAAAATATTATGCTGCTTTAAATCAAGCCAACAATGGTAATTATCAAAAACTGATGTTGCTAATGTGCCAAGCCTCAGAACGTACTTTAAACATTTATTTAAGTGCGTTTCCTGATACAGATTTTGAGTACGACAGCATTACCAATATTGTAAAAGAACCTAGCATACCTTACGGTCAAGAGTATGTAAGTCTATTAGCAAGGCAAGGTAAAATTGATGCTCATAAAGAAGGTAGAAATTGGGTAACTACCAAAAAAGCAGTAGAGGATTATATGCTTCAAAAAAGTCAGAAGTCCGAAGCTTGAAGTTAGATGTAATCTCTTCCAACTTCGGACTTCCCTCTTTTTTATTTATTATACTCAACAATGTAATCCAACATTTTTTGAATTAAGTGAATTCTATCTTTCCCTCTAACATTATGCTCGTGCATTGGGTAAGTAAAAAAGTCTATTTGAACTCCTTTTTCTACCGATTCTTTTAATAGAGTCATACTATGTTGAGGAACAACTACAGGATCTACACTTCCGTGGATGACCAACAATTTACCTTCTAAATTTTCTAAATGACTTCCTACACGTGCTTTTGCATAACCTTCAGGGTTTTCTTCTGGAGTATCCATGTAACGCTCACCGTACATAATTTCATAATATTTCCAATCGGTAACAGGCCCACCACAAGCACCAACATTAAATACTCCTGGATGACGCAACATTAAAGAAGTAGTCATATAACCACCATAACTCCAACCTTTAACAGCCATTCTTTTTTCATCTATAAAATCCAATGTTTTTAAATATTCAACCCCCAACAACTGATCTTCCATAGCAGCATCTCCAGAAGTTCTATGAATTACGCTTTCAAAAGCAAAACCTCTGTTAGAAGTCCCTCTATTATCAATTGTAAAAACAATGTAATCTTTTTGGTTTGCCAACCAATGCATCCACATACTAGCTCCAGCCATCCACCTGTTGGTAACTAGCTGAACCATTGGCCCTCCATAAACATAAACCAAAACTGGGTATTTTTTTGTTGCATCAAAATTTGCTGGCTTAATCATTCGCCCATACAAATCAAATCCATCTTTAGATTTTAAAGTTACTAACTCTGTTGCTCCAATTTTATAGTCTTTTAAAGGGTTTTCTGCTTTAAAAATAGTTATTGTTTTTTTAGTCTTTACTTCAATAATATCAATTTCTCTGGGAACAGTTAAGCTAGTAAAATTATCAAGAAAATAAGCTCCATCACTACTCATTTGAACACTATGAACCCCACTTTTTTTAGTTACCGCTATGTTTGCTCCTAAATTTATTGCAATTTTAAACAAGTGTTTTTCTCTACCATCCTTACCTGTAGCTTCTACAAAAACAATTAGTCCACTTTTATCAAACCCAACAATTTTAGTAATAGGAAATTTAAAAAAGGTAACTTGTTGTATTAACCCTTTTGTGGTATTGTATTTATATAGATTCATAAATCCATCACGCTCACTAGCGTATAAAAAATCTGTGGTACTGTTTGGTAAAAAAACAGCATCTTGTTCTGGCTCAACCCATTTGTCGTTTTTTTCTTCAAAAATGGTGTTTACTTTATTTCCTGTAGCAACATCATAACGGTTAAATTGTAAGTGGTTTTGACCTCTATTTAATTCTCCAACAAAAACATATTTTTCATCTGGCGACCAAGATAAACTGGTTAAAAAATGCTCGTCTTTTGTGTCAATATTTAAGTATGAAGTTTGATTAGTTGCCACATTATAAATACCAATTTTAGCCATTTCACTTTTTTGTCCTGCCATAGGGTATTTAATATTTTTTACTGATGCTGGGTAAGTTGTTACATCTACTATTGGGTATTCAGCAACATTGGTTTCATCTTTTTGATAAAATGCCAAGTAATTTCCATTAGGACTCCAGAATGTTCCTTTATGAATTCCGAATTCATAACGATGAATTGCCTGACCAGAAACAATGTTTTTATCCTCAAAAGAGGTAACAGGTAGCGTTTGAGACTCTGAATATTTGTTATCTTTAATAGCCTTTGATATAAATAAATTATTTGCTATTGTATAAGCTATCGCTTTTGTTTTTTTATTATAATCTGTATTTGCAGCATCTTTACTAAAAGGAGTTCTGCTAATCTCTTTACCTTTAAGATAGTTAAATTGAATCATTTGATTATTATACTGAAAAACAAGTTCGTTAGCAGAAATAGAGCTAATTTGTGGTATAGTTTTTAGGTCAGGATAAGTTTTTGTAAATTTTTCTAAACCAACTCTTTTTACCTCTTTACCTTCAACTGATTTTATTACCAATTCATTATCTTCTGTAAATACATAAGTGTTTGTTCCATCAACCCATTTTAACCCCAACATATTTTTAGGGGTTAATCCTTTTGAATAGGATAAAACAGCCTCTTCTAGTGTAATGTCTTTTTGTTGAGCAAAAGCTCCAATAAAAGCAGTTAAGGTAAGTACTAAAAATATCTTTTTCATAATCTAATTTTTTCGAGTTAATACAACAGTTATTCCGTTTTTATAATCTGTGCATCAAAGTTATTAAAATGAATGTTGTTGTTTAGGTGTTTAAGGATAAAATCGGAATTCATATAAACTTATTTTGCAAAAAAAGGGCTCAACAAATATGTTGAGCCCTAAAATGTTTAATCTTTAATTAAATTACTTAACAGAAATCTTTTTAGAAATCATTTCGTTTCCAATAGTTAAGTTAATCATATAAAATCCGCTAGTTAAGTTAGAACCATCAAAGTTTAATTTATGGTTTCCTGCCTTAACAGATCCAAAATAATTTGAAAAAACAAGTTCTCCCAAAACATTAACTACTTCCATTTTAACAGCCTGATCTTCTTCTAAACTAAAAGTAACAGTAGCAAAATCCTGTGTAGGGTTTGGATAAACAGTAAAGTCATTGTTCTTGTTTGCCACATCATTTAATCCTGTAACTACAGAAATAGCAGCTTTACTGGCATTTAAAATTTCTCCAGTACTTGCATTAACTACCATTACTACAGCATGAGATTTACTAGGATCATTAATTACTGTAGAAGCAACATCAGCAAACCCATAACTGTATAATCCAATAGAAGGGTTCATAGGAATACTGTTTGCATCTCCTAAAATATTATTACTAGATAATGTTCTTGCAACATGATCGTAACCTCCAAATAATGGAGCATTTACTGGATTTGTAGCAGCTTGCCAATCAAAACCAGTAACAGGATCTACCAATGCAAGGTTTTGAGATTGGAAAGAATAATAGTTTGTTTGTTCCCATCCATTACCTGTAGTTTCAATATCATCTTCAATTATAACACAAGACATTCTATACTCACCAGTTACAGTTCCATAAAACTCAGCATCAGCAGAAACAGATATTTGTCCAGAATTTTGATCTAACGTTGCTACAATATTTTTAACATCACACGGTACTAAAGCAGATGATCTTTGTGGGTGCATAGTATTAAATGTTGATGGATCTCCACCAATTACACGGTCTACCGCACCATGAGGATAACCTGTAAAATCTGGGTGGTAATTTGCAGTACCTGCATCGTAATTTGCAATTGTCATTGGATCTGCATTATGAACTGCAATCCCAATAAAATCTGAAGTTGCTTCCATACCAGCAAGACCCGCAGCACCTCTAGGGCACCACCCACACCATGTTCCTGTTTTTTCTTCTCCAACTACTGTTTTAGCAGGTACTTGAGTTAAACCACCTATTACAACAGTTCCAGAATTATTTGATAAATCTAAATCATTAGCTAAAGTTACATCAACATCAACAGTATAATTTGTACCTGCAACTACATTTAAAGGAGTTGCATGAGAAAAATTATACGTTCCTCCTGAAGGGATATTTAATCCTGCTAACACATCATCTTGTGGCCCTGATCCATCATTCCAAGTAATAGTTAAATCAGTAATCGTATTTGCACCTAAATTAGTTAAAACACCTGTAATATTTAAGTTCCCTGCCGCAGCATAAGGAAGATTATCAATTGATGTCAACACAACATCGTCAGCTGGCTGTGTACCTTGTATAAATTCATAATAAACATTATCTGCAGCAGTTGCATCAGCTCCTGCTTCTGGTAATAAAGCTGGAGAATTTACAACAGAATATGCTGTTGATCCATCAATTTGAATACCAGCAGTAACACCACCTGTAGTTCCACTATGTCTTTGATCAACAATGTAAATTTTGTTAGTTGTTTCTTCCATCGCAATAGACCAATAAGACCAACCTCCATTAAGAGAGTGTGAAGTAAAAAACACCCAATGTTGACGATTTGGAGCAGTACCAAACGTTTTAGTTACAACACGGTCATTCCCCCCTGAAGCTTCAATACCCCAAATACAAACTGAACTGTTTGGGATACTAGCAGATGGTAATGCTGAATTTGTAGCAGCAGGTACAGTAGCTGCAGCAACATCATAGGTTAAAACACCTGTAGATGACACTTTATATTGAGTAACTGGAGAACCATTAAAATCAAATGCAAAAGGTATTGTTTGATCGGCAGACCACGCAGGTGTAGTAATAGATGGTCCTAAAATACTAACCCAACCAGTAGCTAAACCACTTCCGAATGGATATTCTGTATCATCATCATTTATTCCGCCTGGATTTTGCCCTGGCGTAGCTTCTTTTAAATAGTAATACTGCCCAAAAGACACAGTGCTTATAAAAAATAAGCTAAAAAATAAAGTTGTAATTTTTTTCATAGTAAAATAGTTTAAATTAATAGTAAGTGGTAAATATATTATTGAAAGATTTAAGAGTTGTTAGATTTTTTTTTAAAATGCTATTATTCTTGGCATCCTATCAAAATAAGTGTTTAGTTTATTACAACTTTTTTTGTAATCAGTACTCCATTAACATCTGCCTTTAAAATATAAAAGCCGCTAATAAATCCATCTATAATAAGTTCATTATTATTTACTAATGGGTTAGTATATGATTTTAACAACTTACCTCCAATAGAATAAATTTGAATAGTATTTACAATTTCATTACCTTTAAAATGAACCTGAATTTTTCCATCTTTTGAAGGTATAGGATAAATAGAAAAGTTATTTGCTGCATTATTTTCGTTAATAGAAGTAGTCATGTTCCAAAAATCTTCAGCAACTGTTCCTCCCCAAATTAGTGTAGCTAAATAAGGATTGTCTATAAAAGGGTTTCTGTTTCCTTGTCTTGTTTCTAAATCTGAGTTTCTATTTTTTTCATACAACGAAACAGCATCTTGCGCATTCCAATCTAAAAACAAGGTAATCATCTCTGGGTCAATTGCAACAGCTGTTCCTACACCTACATCGTTTGGCGGGCATTGGGATGGATATCTTAAATACATGTACATCATCATTCTAGCAACATCCCCTTTCCACTCATCTCCTGGGTACCAATTTCCACCAGTATTACCAGCATTTCCACTTCCTGCTGCAAATTTTTTACTTGCTCTATTATTGTTCATTTGTTCATCTGTAGCCCTTAAATGATGTGCATCTGTGCCTGCATTTGGTGTATTTGTTGTCATACTAGGAGTAGCCAAAGATTTAGGATAAGTATGTTCTCTATTCCAATCTCCAGTATTACCACCATTGTCATTTTTACTCCTAGTTCTATCTGTTGTAGGATTGTTATCACTATCATTATAGCCGTAAAGTAAAAGTACATCGTTTGAGTTTGATGGATTTAAATCCGTTTGTTTTAAGGCCGTCCAAACATTTGAGTATGACAATAATGAGGTATGCGTATTAATAATTTTTTGCGACAACTCACTTTTAAGAGCCATTCCTGTTAAAGTTAAGTTTACGTTGTTATAGTAAGGTTGTTGAGCAAACAAAAAACTGCTTGTAACAACAAAAACAAATAATAATCCTTGTATTTTATTTTTCATAAAGATAAAGTTACGTTTTTAAATCTCAAAACAATCACAAATAGTTAATAACTCATATTGAATAAAACTAGTTCTTTATTTCTTTTTTCACTATTTTGGTCGTGATGAAAAATTTACTATTTGTACTAGTACTAATTACTTTTGCCTCATGCTCAGAAAACGCTGTAAAAGAGGAAGCATCTAAAGAAAATAGAATTTTAGTAGAAGGTAGCTGGTTAATGGAGTTTAACCTTAAGGATAGTATTACTGCTCCAATAAATTTATCTATTAGTAAAAATGACACCAGCTATGATGTTGTTTTTACAAATGCCTCGGAAAAAATAAAAGCTAAATCTGTTATTATTACTGAAGATAGTATTCGAATTGTTGACCCACTTTTTAATACTTGGTTTGAAGGGGAAATATTATCAGATTCAAAAATTGAAGGAAATTGGTTTAAAAGCAATAGAGGTTATGCAATCCCTTTTATAGCATCCCAAGGCAAACAGCTCCGCTTTAAAACACCAAAAAACTTATTGGCCAACACTCAAAATATAACAGGTAAATGGGAAGTTGATTTTAGTAAAAACAATCCTGAAGATCATTACAAAGCTATCGGCCAATTTAAACAAGAAGGCAATTATGTTACAGGAACTTTTATTACAGAAACAGGTGATTACCGTTTTTTAGAAGGAAATATTTACAACAACCATTTATATTTATCTTGTTATGATGGCTCTCATCTTTTCCTATTTAAGGCGTTGTTAGAGGAAGGAAAATTAATAGGTACTTTTTGGTCTGGATCTCATTGGGAAGAGCCTTGGGAAGCTTTTAAAAATGAAACGTTTGAATTATCTGATCCAGAAACATTAACTTATTTAAAAGAGGGTTATAACGAATTGACTTTTGCCTTTCCTAATACTAATGGAGATACCGTAAGATTAACAGACCAAAAATATCAAGGCAAAGTAGTAATTGTAAACATTATGGGCCCTTGGTGCCCAAATTGTAAAGATGAAACAGCTTATTTAGCGGAACTATACAATAAGAATCATGGTAAAGGTTTAGAAATTATTGCCTTATCTTTTGATAAAGCAGAGGTATTTGATGTGGCCGCTGCTAACATTAAAAAAATTCAAAATCATTTTGGTGCTAATTATGAGTTTTTAATTGCTGGAAAAGCTAATAAAATTGCCGCAGCAGAAGCCTTGCCAATGTTAAACCACATAATGTCTTACCCAACCTCTATTTTTATAGATAGAAAAGGAAACATTAAAAAAATTAGAACAGGGTTTTATGGGCCTGGAACAGGGTCTTACTATACTAGGTACATTGAGCAAACAAACGATTTTATTGCAAAGTTGTTGGCTGAGTAAAATGTTCAAAAAACGAATCGTTTTCAGGTTAAAACGTAATCGTTTTAATCAAGGCTTCTTGCTCTCTTAAAAATTCTCTTTTATCAAATTTTGGAGCATAAACATATCCATCAATACAAACCACTCTATTGTTTTGCTCATCAACCAAAGAGTAATTAATAAATGGCCCGCCCATAAAACCGCCTTCAATGTGCCATAAACCACGTAATTCATTTACATAAACTCCGTTTAAACTTATTTCTGTTTGAGCAGGAACATATTCAATGTAAGAAGTCATATAAGAACCTTTATTATCTCCAGAAACATACTTTTTAGTATAGGCATCTCTTTTAGTAACAAGTTTTGCTACGTTAAATGTACTATCACTTGTATAAGGATAAGTATAAATCATTATCCCCTGGCTAACAGGATGACCTCCAACACTTTTTTCTTTTCTTAACCAGATAAAGTCATCGGTTTCTTTTGCAACAACATACAATTCATCTAAGTTTAACGACAATCCAAATTTCTCATTTAAATATTGTGCATTTTTAGAGTTAGCATTTACCCTAAACTTTGCTTGTAATCTTGCCAGTTCTTTATTA
This sequence comes from Vicingaceae bacterium, assembly GCA_049608005.1. Taxonomy (GTDB): domain Bacteria; phylum Bacteroidota; class Bacteroidia; order Flavobacteriales_E; family Vicingaceae. The sequence goes on along the minus strand of JBMYXB010000019.1, from coordinate 2,302 downwards.
TTAAAATAATCCAACAAAACACCTGCATTCTTTTCTATTGTTTCTGCTGCTATTTTATCTGTTGGAGCATAAATACTAACTACTAATTGAGATTCTGACCAAACATCTTCCCTTACTGTTAGCTTAATTTTACTTTCCTCAGCAATATGAATCATAATAATATTTCTTGTGGTATGAAATATTCGTGCAAATGACCTGTGTGGAACTTGTATTAAATTAAATAAAGGTTCTCGTTGTGGTAAACCAACTTGCTCTTGAGAAAAAATTTGCTGAATAGCTGCTCCAGTTTGATAATTATAAGCTATTGAATCGGCAACAATTAATAAATCGCCTGACTTACCTGTGCAACTAGGCAAAACACGTTCATTCATTTCATCACAAGAAACAACTGTTAACGTTGTTAAAATAATGATTGAAAGTTTAAATATTATGTTCATAGTTATTTTTCAATTAAGTTCTTCTACAAAAAATATTTCGAGAACTACTCGATCTAGAAGGTTTGATTTTGGCTACAAAATTTTCAATCTCCCTATCCCTCTTCTCCAAGAGGGAATATTTTTTATTACCCAACAGGTTTAATTTTAAGTTTAGTCCCCAATTTTAATTGGCGGGTATTTATCGCTGTATTTAATTTTTGTATTTGTTCAACGCTAACACCATCATATTTATTGGCGATGTCCCAAAGATTATCTCCAGATTTTACAGTGTGGTACATGTATTTTCCGTCAGACTTTGGTTTAGCTTTTTGAGCAGCAACAGTTGCTTTTTTTTTGTTTTGAACCGCAACGCTTGATTTAGGATAAAGGTATAATTTCTGACCAATTTTTAAACGATCGCTGTACAAATTATTCCAGCTTTTTATTTGGCTTACCCTGCAATGGTAACGGTTTGCGATAGTTCCTAAAACATCACCACTTTTAACCCTATAAATTGTTGCATTTCCTTTTTGAGCAGAATAAACTGGTTTATTTTGAGCAAATGCAATACTGTCTTTTCTGTCTTTTTCTGTTTTTGCAGCATAAATTTTTTGCTCATTAGTTAAGAAATCTCCCATTTTTTCTACGGGTAAACAAAGTGTATTTGCTTCGCCAGAATTTGGAATAAAATTTTGTTTGTAAGTTGGGTTTAAAAACTCAATATACTCTATTGGTATATCTAAAGCTTCAGAAATTTGTGCAAATGATAAATGATCGGAAAGTGAAACTGTATCTACTTTAAAACAAGAAACATCTGGTGTTTTTGGATAAATATTGTGTTCCGAAGCATAATTCATAATATAATTAACCGCTAAAAATGCAGGAACATATCCTCTTGTTTCTCTTGGCAAATAATTTCTAATTTCCCAATAAGTTCGTTTACCACCAGATCTTCTAATGGCTTTGTTTACATTTCCTGGCCCACAGTTATAAGCTGCCAAAGCCATGTTCCAATCGTTATACATTTTGTGTAAAGATTTTAAATATTGACACGCTGCATCTGTTGATTTGTAAACATCACTTCTTTCATCATAATAAGAAGTTACCTCTAAATCAAACATTTTACCAGTACGGTACATAAATTGCCACAAGCCACCTGCTCCTACTCTAGATTTTGCTTTAGGGTTTAAAGCAGATTCAACAATTGGTAAATATTTTAACTCTAAAGGCATGTTATATCTATCCAAATTCTCTTCAAAAATTGGAAAATATACCGGAGCTAAACCTAGCATTTTAGCTGTAGTTTTTCTTCTACGTTTAGCATATAAATTTACGTATCCCGAAATATAATCGTTGTAAACAATACTAAAAGGTGAGTTGGCATTTAATGCCTCAAAACGTTTGGCATACGTTAAACTATCAAAAACAGGAACAGAATCTGCGGCATACCCATTGGTGTTTAACTCGGTTACATTATCATTAAAGCCTAAGCTTTCAAAATAACCACTTGCCATCATACTATCAATAGCAGCCAAAACAGGGTCGTCATCTAAAATTACTTTTGAAGAATCTTTAGTTTGAGCAAAACCTGAAATGGTAATGGAGAATAATAAAAATGTTAGAAATTTAAATTTCATAATTGGTACAACGTGTTTTCTTATTGATTATTACTGTTCGTTTTTTTGAGAGTTTACTCTCAACCTAAACGCAAGAAAGTATAATCATTTAAATTATACTTTCTTAAAATAGTTAGAAAATTGCTTTAAAAGCAATTCTTATTTTAGTTTTTCGGCTTCTTTGTCGTCAGCTTTAGCAGCATCTTCACCCTCTTTAATTCCTTCTTTAAATTCTTTAACTCCAGAACCTAAACCTCTCATTAATTGAGG
>JBMYXB010000018.1:0-27642 GCA_049608005.1 Vicingaceae bacterium | reverse complement strand
TTCATTTTATAGAATGCTAAATTACGAAGATTGAGATTAATCTTATTCATACTACTACTTTTTACAAGGCTAAATTTTTTAGCTCAGGTACCACACGCTTATAGTTTTTCAGAGCAAGTAGATTTTTCTGCTAAATCAACCTATTTTCTTTTGGAAGATAGTAAAAGAAATATGTGGTTCGGAACAGATGCAGGTTTGGTTAAATGGGATGGTAACCAATTAAAAACTTATATAGATAATAATTATTCAAGCTCTTATAGTTATATACAAGAAGATAAAGAAGGTAGAATATGGTGCCAAAATTTTACGGGACAAATTTTTTATGTTGAGAATGATAGTTTTTATCTATTTAAAAATGAAGAAAAAAGTGTTGTTGCAATGTTAAGTTACACCATAGCCTATTTTCCTGAGATTTATTTGAGTACAGATTTCGGAATTATTAAACATAACTTTCTAACAAAGGAAAAAGTAAGAATTACAATAAAAGCGCATAAAACAAATTCAATAAAACCTATTTTAGATGGAAAAGATACCGTTTTTTATGACCCAATTGTGAAAATACGACCATTAAAGGATGGCCTAATGTTTATGAGCTCTGGTGATTTGTATCAATTGAACTTAAAATCGGAACAGCCTAAGTTTTTAATTCATTATCCAAAAAGAAAAATGATGGTAGCTCCCAATTATCAAGAATTAAACAACCAGGTACTTTATGTGGCTAGTCAATTGTCAGATAATCAGGTTGCTAAGTCTGTTGTGTCGTATTATTCTAATGGCAATTTTAAGGATTATAACTTAAACATTATATCTGATTTAAATCCAGATGCCTACTATTATGATAAGGACAAGCACTTATTTTTATTTGGCGGGAAAAATGGTCTGTTTTTAACGGATTCACTTTTTCAATTAGTTTATGAACCATTTTTAGCAGGAAAAAACATCTCAGATGTTATAAAAGATGAAGAAGGAAATTATTGGGTATCTACATTAAATGAGGGAATTTTTATTCTATCAAGTATCGATGTTTCTACATTTAAAGACATACCTAAAATTGCCTCATTTGTAAAAGATAAAAAAGATCAGCTCTATTTTATTTCTGCAAATGGAGAAGTTTATCGGTATAGAGACACTGGTAATTTATCGTTATTAGGAAGTTTTGATCAACGTGTAGAGTACATATCTTACAACCCTTTTTTAAATAGTATTACGGCAGGAAATATCAAGTTCGCTTTTAATTTAAGTAATAACACAATTTATAATTATCCTTTTGGCTATAATATAAAATCTGCCACTTATTTTTCAGATAATATTTTAATAGGATCTGGCTCTACAGGAGCTCAAATTAAATTTTTAAAATTACAAGATCAATATTCAGATAAAGTTAAGTCATTATTAAATAAAGAAAATCCTTTTCATTATGATACTAATTTAGAGCTATTTTTTAATATGTTAAGAGGAAAGAGGTCAAAACAAAACATATATGATTTAAAAAATGAAGTGCTTTATGTTTCTTATTCTGATGGCTTGTATTATTATAAAAACAATAGAGAAGTTGAAATTAAATTAGACGGAGAATCTATTCTAACCTCCTTTATGCAGCCTGCTAAAAATGGAGGGATTTTGTGTTCGGCAATGGATGGTAAGGTGTATAAAGTTGAGCAAGGATTAGTTACTGAGTTGTACTCCCTTAATTTATCGGTATCTAAAATTATAGAGTGGAATAAATATTTGTTTTTAGCAACCAATAAAGGAGTAGTAAAATATAACTTAACCACAAAGCAAAGTGTTTTAATAAATCAATTAGATGGATTGATCTCTAATCAGATTTTGGATATTGAAATAAAGGATAATGTGCTTTTTGTAGCTACCAATAAAGGTGTTTCTAAGATGCCATGCACTTATGGAAGTATAAATACGAAAAAACCTAGTGTTACCATTGATAGGGTTTTGATTTGGGAAAAAGATACCGTTTTAAAACCTTCCTATAACCTATCACACCAACAAAACAATTTCACTTTTTATTATAGAGCTATAGCAACACGCAGCCAACAAACGTATCAATTTAAATATCGTTTATTAGGATTAGATTCTAATTGGATAACACAAAAAAGTGAAAATAACTTAGTGAGATTTCCTTCTCTTCCTCCAGGTGATTTTACTTTTGAAGTAAAAGCTGTAAACGAGGATGGAATTGAAAGTGAATATCCAGCTCAAATTAAATTGTTTATAGATAAACCTTTTTATCAAAAATGGTGGTTTTATCTGTGTATTATAGTGTTTATTATAGTGTCAATGAGTGTTATCTTTTTAATTAGAATTCAAATTATTAGAAAACGAAATAAAGTAGAAATAGAAAAAGAAGGTGTAGAAAAAGAATTGTCTCGTTCACAGTTAACTTCTTTACGCTCCCAAATGAATCCTCACTTTATGTTTAATGCTTTAAATTCTATTCAAGAATTTATTATGACAAATAAAAAAGAGTTGGCAGGCGATTATTTAGGAGATTTTGCTGATTTAATGCGTTTATATTTAACGCATAGCCAAAAAGAAATGCTTACTGTTAGAGAGGAGTTAAAAGCAATAAAATTGTATTTACATTTGGAAAAAGTACGATTTGAAAACACACTAACTTATTCTATTGATGTAGCTTCTGATCTTGATAAAGATGAATTAAAATTACCTTCTATGCTAATTCAGCCTTTTTTAGAAAATGCTATTAAACATGGATTGTTGCATAAAAAAGTAGATAGAAACTTGGAAGTAAAATTCTCAATACAAGATCAATTTTTAATTTGTACGGTTAAAGATAATGGAGTAGGAAGGTCAGAATCTGCCAGAATTAATAAAATGAGAGGGAAAAAGTATATTTCTTATGCCACATCCGCTATAGAAAAAAGAGTCGATTTATTAAATAAAGATCGAATAAATAAGATTGTCGTAGATACCGTTGACTTATATACCGTTGACAAAAAATCTCAAGGAACTTTAGTTGAAATTAAAGTGCCAACATCTCTTTAGCAGTTCAAAACTACATTTCAGCAATTCAAAACAGTACTTTAGCAGTTAACTCTATATAATACAGTAGTTAAGTAGTTTTTTTGTTTAAACTTTTAAAACAATTAAATATGAACAATTCGACTACGCTCTATGCAAGAAAATTATTATTATCACTATTGATGATTACAACTTTGGGTGCAAGTGCTCAAGATTGGTATGATATAAGTCCACCCTCTCCATTAACTTCTGATATGCATAGTCAAGATATTGCCTTTAATAGCAATGGGGATGGTTATTTAGCTTATGCAAGTCTTTCTGACGGAAATAAACTATCTGTGATGAAATGGGATGGAGGTACATGGACTATGATTGGCAACTCAATTTCTGCAGATCAGGCAGATGATATAGATGTTGTTACTGGTAATGGCGATACTGTTTATGTTGAGTTTAGTGCAGGAAATTCAACAAGTATTTCAGTAATGATGTATGATGGGAATACTTGGAGTTATGTTGGAGGTGCTCAACATATAGCACCTGCAGGTTCTGATTTTGGTAACTTAGCAAGAAATCCCAATAATGGTCATTTATATATCTCTTTTACAGATGGATCTATAGACAGTAAAATAAGGGTAATGCAATATGATGGTACTTCTTGGAGTAATTTAGGAAGTGTTATTTCAGGAATCTATTGTGGATACACTACTATAGAATATAGCTCTATTCACAATCGTTTGTGGGTTGTTTATAAAAACTTTTCTGGTAAATTAAAAACACAATATTATGATTTTGCAGGTTTTGCCACTTGGACTGATGGTGCTTATCCATCTACACAAACAATAAGCAACTCAACTGATTTAGTGATAGATCAAGCAGGAGGAGTTTTTGCTACTTACGTAAGCACAAAAGTTAAAGTTATTCAACTTTACCCTAATACTTACGTTGAAATTGGAGCTGGAGGAGTCTCTCAAAATGGAGGCATGAATCCGCATATAGAGTGTGATAATAATGATACGCTGCATGTTTCTTTTAGAGATGCAGGTGCTTCAAATAAAGTAACAGTGCGTAAATTCAATGGTACTAATTGGGTTAACCTTGGTCCAAGGGGGTATTCCAATTCTTCTACTTTCGATACAGATATGGCTTTTAATACAAACAATACTGCTTTTATAGCTCATTCTAGTTCTATTGATAGTTTATACTACCCAATTCAACATACACTTACTGTAACACAAGTAGGTAATGGAACTGTAATATTAAATCCTGCAGTAAGTGGAAATATTTACAACGAAGGAGATACTGTATATGTAACCGCAACTCCAGATCAGTATTGGAATTTTGTAGAATGGACAGGTGATTTAGTTGGGACAGATGTGGTAGATACTATTATTATGGATACTGATAAAAACATTGAAGCTGTATTTTTTAAACCAACACTTATTTTTTATGTTGATCAAAATGCAACAGGTAATAATGATGGTTCAACATGGGCTGATGCATTTACTGACTTGCAAGATGCTTTAGCAAATCAAACAGTTGCTGATGAAATATGGGTAGCTCAAGGAACATATATACCTTCGGTTGCTAATAAATCAGAGGCTTTTGAGTTAGATTTAGAGATGAAACTTTATGGTGGTTTTGTAGGGACAGAAACACTAAGAAATCAAAGAGACTGGGTAGTCAATCCAACTATTTTATCGGGTGATTTAAATGGGAATGACAACGCAAATTTAGTGTTAGGAGAATCAACTCGATCAGATAATTCTTATAATGTTGTTCGTATTATTGGAAATGATGTTTTAATTGATGGATTTACAGTGCAGGATGGGAATGCAGATAACACGTTAAATAATGATTACAATAGAGGAGCAGCTATTTTTCAAACTTCTTCAGTAGGAGGAGGGATAGAAATTAGAAATTGTAAGTTTCAAAAAAATGTTGCAAATCATTCTGCTAGTGTATTTGTATATTTTTTAACCCCTGGCGCACATGATGTTAATATTGATAATTGCATTTTTATGAATAATATTGGTAGGTACGGATCTGCATTTGCATTAGCAGTAACTAGCGGAGTAGGTAATTTTACAGTGTCTAATTGTTTAATGGCGAATAATGAATCAGTTGATAACTCATTCGGAACAGGATTTTCTGGAAGTGCAGGTTTTCTTGATAGTAGAATAGGAACTACATTAAATGCAAAACTAATTAATTGTACAGTTGTAGATAATATTGATGTAGGGACAAATGCAACAGTTTCTGTAAGGTCGGCTATTGCTGTTAGGAGGTATGATGGTGTTTTAAACTTTACAGCAGCTAATAATATTTTTTATAATAATTCAATCCTAGAAGCCTTTGGGTCAATGAATTCAACTAATTGCCCAACATCGGTTGATTTAGCTAACAATATAAGGCCTGATGCTAATACTGCATGGTGTGGTGGGACTTCTATAAACGAATATTACAATAATCCTCAATTAGATTTTAATTATATTCCTACGGTTGCTACATCTGGAGTTACTAATTCGGGAGATAACACTTATGTTATTGGTACTAAAGATTATTATGGAAATGATAGAATTTTAGGAGGAACAGTTGATTTAGGAGCATTTGAGAAAGATATTACGGTAGGTGTTAAAAAGCAAGTATTTAATAAAACATTATCTATTTACCCAAACCCAGTAAAATCGAATATTACAATAGCTAATTTACAATCGCCTATAGTTAATGTTACTGTTTTAGATGTAACTGGTAAAGTGGTTAAAACACAAATAGCAAACAACAACACAATTGATGTAAGTAATTTGATAAGTGGAGTTTACTTTGTTCAAATACAAACAGAAGAAGGTGTGTTTAACAACAAGTTCATTAAAGAGTAATAGTTAGTTTTATTAAAGTGGGCGAGTCGGTTAATGATTTTTTTCATTAGCCGACTTTATTTTATATTTTTAAACCAATGAAAGCATTAATTATAGATGACGAGAAAAAAGCAAGGAACTTGCTTGCAACTATTTTGCAAGAGTCCTGTGATAATATAATTCAAATTAATGAAGCAGAAGATTTGCCAAGTGGTGTAGTTGCTATTCGTAAAGAAAATCCAGATATTGTTTTTTTAGATGTGGAAATGCCTCAATATTTAGGTACTCAAATTCTTGATTTTTTTGATGTTGAAGAAGTGAACTTTCACATAGTGTTTACCACCGCATATAGTGATTATGCACTAAAAGCCTTTGAAATAAACGCAATTGATTATTTGCTAAAACCCTTAAGAGTAAGTAAGGTAAAAGAGGCGATAGACAAGGCTTTAGAAAAAAAGTCAGAAAATCAAATAAGTAATCAATTAGAAGCATTAAAAACAACGCTTTCTACAAAAAAAATTACAAAAATAGGGCTGCCTATAACTGATGGAATACAGTTTGTAAAATTAAACTCCATCTTTTATTTTAAGGCAGATGGTATGTACACTCAGGTTTATACAACAAATAGCTCACCGTTGTTAATTAGCAAGCCTTTAAAGCATTTTGTTGAAATTTTATCAGATGTTCCTGAGTTTTTTAAAACACACAGATCCTATTTAATTAATAAAAACTTTATCAATCAATTGGTTAAAAAAGATGGCGGGTATATTGTGATGGATAATGATGAAAAAATTGCAGTTTCTAAAGATAAAATGAATGAGCTTTCTGGGCTTAAAGAAATTTAAGCAGAGTTCTGTAAATTTGTACTCTTGTTACAAATTGACCCAAATAACATTCCACTAACCGAAATTTTTGAACCCTGTATTCAGGCTAAAAATAGTCGATTATTTATTTTAAGAGAAGATTTAATTCATCCACAAATATCGGGGAACAAATGGCGAAAGTTAAAGTACAATATTGCGGAAACAAAACGTCAAAAAAAAAACACTATTTTAACTTTTGGAGGAGCTTACTCTAACCACATTGCAGCTACGGCTGCTGCCGGAAAGCATTTTGGCTTAAAAACTATTGGGGTAATTAGAGGTGAAGAAAATTTGCCATTAAATCCTACCTTGCAATTGGCAAAAGGCAACGGAATGGTGTTTAAATATGTTTCGCGAGAAGCGTACCGCAATAAAAATGAAACAACGTTTATTGCAGCATTAAAAGCAGCGTTTGGAGAATTTTACTTAGTACCAGAAGGAGGCTCTAATGTATTTGCTGTAAAAGGTTGTACAGAAATTATTGAAAACATAGCAATTGATTTTGATGTGATTTGTGTAGCTTGTGGTACAGGAGGAACTTTAGCAGGAATAATTGCTTCAACCGAAAAAGAAGTGTTGGGCTTCCCTGCATTAAAAGGAGGGAGTTTTTTAATTGAAGATGTTCAGCAACTACTTTTATCGTACAATCCTAAATTAAATAAGGAAAATTGGAATTTGAATACGGATTACCATTTTGGTGGTTATGCTAAAGTAAAACCAAATCTTATAGCGTTTGTTCAGCAATTCAAACAAAAACATAACATACCGCTCGATTTAATTTATACAGGTAAAATGCTGTTTGGTATTTATGATTTGTTGCAAAATACTAATCAGCTAGATAATAAAGTAATTGTGGCGGTGCATACTGGAGGTGTGCAAGGCAATAAAGGTTTTGAAGAGCGGTTGGGAATAAAATTATAACGAAAAATTAGGCTTTAGGAAATTGTACAAAAAATGAGGTGCCAATTCCAACTTCTGTTTCAAACCAAATTTTACCATTAGCGTTTTCTACAATGTTTTTAACCATAGCTAATCCAAGCCCCATTCCGGTGCTTTTTGTTGTAAAATTGGGAACAAAAATTTTATCTTTTTTATCATTTGGTATTCCACTACCATTGTCGTTAATTTCTATCGTATAAAAATCTTGCTGCTGATTAAGGCTAATGGTAATTTTGCCCGCTATTTTTTGCGGTATTGCCTGAATTGCATTTTTAATTAGATTGCTAAAAACACGCGAAATTTGATTTTTATCTGCAAAAATATTAAGAGTTTCGGTTTTATTTTTTAGGAAAATTTCAACCTCTTCTTCTTGGTACAAATCAATTGCAGTTTCTATAATAGGAAGTAAATTAATCTTTTGCTCATCAGCTTTAGGCATTTTAGCAAAATTAGAAAATTCATCAGCAATTTTTGTGAGAGTATCAATTTGTTCAACCAAAGTTTTGGCTGTGCGCGAAATACGCTCATCCAAATCATCAGGTTTATCTTTTGCAACTCGTTCTAGCTGTTGTATGCCAAGTTTCATTGGCGTAAGTGGGTTTTTAATTTCATGAGCCACTTGTTTTGCCATTTCTCTCCAAGCACTCTCTCTTTCCGATTTTACTAAAAGAGAAGCATTGCGTTCTAATTCAACAACTTTTTTATTGTATTCAAAAACTAATGCACCAATTTCATCATTAGAATCCCACTTTAATAAATCATAAGATTTACCAAGTTGCAAGGCACTAATTTTGTTTTTAATCATTCTTACAGGTTCAGAAATGTAGTTGGCAAATAGTACTGCAATTATTGTTGATACTAAAAATAGTAAGCCATAAATATTAATCAAAGAGGTGTAAAATGCAGACAATTCATTCTCTAATTCATTTTGTTTAGCAAAATAAGGAAGGTTCATATAAGCAAGTATCTCTTGGTTTTCGTTTCTAAAAGGAACATAAGCAGAAATATAATTGAGCTTACCAATGTTCTCGCTATGAATGTAATTTGATTTTTTTTGGATGTGAATATTGTAAAAAGCCTCAGGATTCATCTGTTTACTAACTAAGCCCCTCTCAAATATTTCTGGCCTGGAGGTTGCTAATAAAGCTCCATCTTTGCTGTACAAATCAATGTCAGTATAAAATACATTAGAAAACTTAATTAAGTAATAAGTCATCTCATCATAAAGATCAGCATTTAATGTTTTTTTGTCGCCTAGTTTATGTTCTAGCTCAATAAGTACCGATTGTACTTTTTCTGTAAGCTGTGTTTTGTTTTTATCAAGATATTGTTTTTTGATGTAATATGAAGTTCCCCAAGCAAAAAGTATAAAAGATAAAAAGATAGAAGCGATAATAAATAATTGAATTTTAGTGCTAAAATCTGTTAGTGCTATTTTCCAATTAAATGGTGAAATTTTAAAAAATAACCCAATAATTAACGCAATTAAACTAGTAATAATAAAAAAGTAAGAAAATGTTGTAATGTAATTAAATATTGTTTTTTGAGGAGAGCTTAAAATAATAGTGCTGTTTTTATCATTTTGGTAAATTACATGGTATGCAGCTCCAAAAGTAGTTTTGCAAAAACCATCTTTGTTAAATCTATATGTACTATCTATTATTATGCTGTAATTAAATTTTCCGCTATTGCCAACCAACTTCCCTTTTTTGTATTTCGCAAAAGAGTAGGTGTTTGTATTTATAGGGCTTGTAACGTCTTTTTCATTTAATAATAATTCAGGATAACCTTCAATCTTAGAAAAATCTTTTGGAGAAAGTTCGATAAAAAGTTTGTAATTACTTTTCAATGTGTCTTGCGTTACAATATCAAAAACAGTAAAATAACTACTTAACCCTTCATCAGAATAAAGAAAATTTATGGCTTCTTTGGTTTGAAAAGGATCTGCTGTTTCTTGTTCAATTTTTTGTTCAAAAAACGAATAACAGTGCACTAAATTATCATCAACATAAATAGAATCTTGTTGATTAAAATAACCAATAATATTAGGGTCGTATTTACTAAAATAACCTTTTAAATAATGATCGGTTATGTATTTGTCTATTCTTTCTTTTTCATCAAAATAAAACGAAATGCTACTTTTAATAAGGCTGTCATTTTCAATTTTTGTTTTTATATCATCAAATAAGTATTCAGAAACAGGATCGCGTTCTTTCGCTATTTTTTTGGCAATAAATTCTTTATTAATTTCTTCTTTTTGTTTGCCAATATGTATAAATCCGTAAGATATTGTGGCAGAAACAACTAAAACTAAAAACACACTGCGATAAATGCTCGTTTTGGAGTTGGCTTTAAATGAAAAAGCAAAAACTACAAGTAAAATCCAAACGGTTAAAAATGCACTTAAATCTAAAAAAAAGTGACCAACAATAATGGCAATTAATTGTGTTGCCCAAAATATTGTAGTAAACTGATTGCGGTTAAAAGCATTATTAATAAAGTGGTTAATGATTATTTTGATGAACAGTATTAATGAAATAAATAAAAGTGTTATAGAACCAATACCAGCAAAGCTATATGTGCTTAAATCTAATAAGTAATTAATATCAAAATTTATTTTAGAATTGGTAATTAATCCTGCTATTAAATCAGCAAAAATTAGTGGCGAAATAGCACTAATTATAACCATAAATAAAACAAAGTGCTTGTTACTAGTGCTTACTTTTTTTATGGCTTTAGAAAAATAATAAATAATTAAAGAAAATAATATTGAGCTTAAAATTAAATCGCCTAAAGAGGGTAAAAAGGCTGATTGAGCAAAAATGGTTGGACTAAATAATTCTAAATTTTGTAAAATTGAAAATGGCTGATAATAAAGGAGTGTTAATCTAGAAATTATAATAAATACGATAACAATTACAGGGGATAAATTCCTAAATAGTGCAATTTTTCGAGTTTGTTTACTGATGTAGGAAATGATAAATAAATACCCTAAAAGAAGGTAAATAAGAAACACCCAATTGTTGGATGGTTTAGTGTTTTTTGATTCTTTAGGCTGTAAGGAAAACAGAAAATCGCCATTTTTATTTTGGATGTTATGCTTGGATGGTCTAAGATGTATGCTGTTGTTGGAAGAGAGTTTAAAACTGTTGTGAAATTTATTTTTAAGGTATTTATTATTAATAGGGAAGTTGGTTTTAATAAGAATTAATGCGAGGTATGTTTTTCTGTTACTTTTTTTTATGAGGTATTGATACCACCCATTTTGAAGTTGAGCAATGCCGTTTGTTGCTTTAAATTGGTTTAATGTTGTGTTAAATGCAATACTCTTGTTGGTCCAGTAGTCTATTTTGTTGTTGTGTATGATAAAAAAAGAAAGTCCTTTTTCTTTAAATAGATTATTATCTTTTTTATTTAATGAAAAATGAATTTTTTTTCCATTTGTAATAAGCTTGTTTAGTGTTTTTTCTGCTAATACTTCTTTATTGTTTAAAGCATTTTTAAATGCAGTGTAATTTGGGGTTGAGTTGTTAAAAAAGGAAATTTTAGCGTACAACAGTATTAAACAAAAAAGACCTAAGGTTAAATGTAGAAAAGAATGTTGTAAGAATTTTTTCATTCAGTAATTTTCGTGTAAAGAATGTATTTAGGCATTTCTAAACCATTTTTTGTCAGCATAAAATGTACCAAATGGTATTAGAGAAGCAATAAAAGCTCCAAGAGTTTTTAAAATACTCCATTTGTATTGGAGGTGTACTAAAAGCAAAAACACAACATAAAGAACAAACAATACACCATGTGCCATGCCTACAGTTTTTACCATTTCGGGTTTATTAAAATAGTATTTTAGTGGCATTGCAATACCTAATAATACCAAGTAAGAAACTCCCTCTAAAAGTCCTACAAACCGAAGAATGCTTAATGATTTTTTCATACTATAAAGTTAACTATTTTTTTCTAACAACCATCAATCCATCTCTAATCGGAAACAATACATTTTGCACTCGATCATCGTTGGTTATTTTTTCTGAAAAATCTATTAAGGCGATTGTGTCAGAATCTAAATTTTCTTTGTTTTGTGTTACTTTTCCGCTCCACAAAACATTGTCGGCAATAATGTAGCCACCAGTATTTACTTTGTCAAAAACGATGTCATAATAATTGCTGTAATTGGTTTTGTCGGCATCAATAAAAACAAGATCAAAAGTATCCGTTATAGTAGGGATAATTTCTAACGCGTTACCAATTTTATTAATAATAGTATTTTTTAATTTAGATTTTTCGATGTATTTATTAACCATAGATTCTAATTCTTCATTAATATCAATGGTGTAGATTTTGCCGTTTTTTTGTAATCCTTCAGCAAAACAAATAGCAGAATAGCCAGTGTAAGTACCAATTTCTAACATCGTTTTAGGTTGTATCATGTGCGATAGCATACTTAAAACCCTACCCTGTAAATGTCCAGATAACATTCTTGGTATTAATACTTTTTCCCATGTTTCATGGTTTAATTCAGCTAAAATTGTAGGCTCTTTTTCTGAGTTTTTTATAATAAACTCATCAAGTTCTTTTGGTAAAAAATCCATAATATATTTTAGTTAGGTGTAAAAATTAAGCTACTAAGTTGGTTTTTGTCAAAAATTTCATTGGCAATTTCAATTAAATGCTGAGCACTAATTTTTTCAATGTCAGCAAAAGTTTTATGTAAATCATCAATTCTATTATACATTAACATGCTTTTGCCCATGCTTAGCATAACATTACAATTGTTTTCTTCTGATAGCGTAATTTGACCAATAATTTGTTGTTTTGCTTTTTTAAGTTGAGAGCTACTTAGTTTTTTATCTCGTAATAATTTTAACTCTTTGTGTACTAGTTTTATGCTTCTGCCAATGTATTTTTGATCTGTACCTAAATAAACATAAAACAAACCAATATCAGAAAAAATGGTGTAAGAAGATTCTATGTTGTATGTAAAGCCATACTTTTCTCTTATTCCCATATTTAGTCGGCTATTCATAGCTGGGCCACCTAAAATATTATTTAATAAAATAAAAGCACTTTTGTTTTTTTGATGTGCACCATAAGCTAAGTTGCCAATAATGCAGTGTGTTTGAAAAACATCTTTTTTTAATTCTTTAATTACTGGGTGGTAATTTTTAAATGATAACCTTTTATTAGTATTTGTTTTTTCAGGTATTTTGTCAAGATGTTTTTTGCATTTTTTTTCAATAAAGTTAAATGAATAATCACCTACAATGCTAAAAATTATATCGGAGGTGCAATAATTAGCTTTAATAAAATCTAAAATTTTATTTCTATCAATCTTTTTTACGCTTTCAATTGTACCTAAAATATTCATCCCTAAAGCATGATCCTTAAAAATTAAATCCTCAAAATCATCATAAATTTGCTCGTATGGGCTATCTAAATAAGAATTAATCTCATCTATAATCACATCTTTTTCTTTAAAAAGTTCTTTTTCAGGAAAGGTTGAGTTAAATAAAATATCAGATAAAAGCTCTAAAGCTCTTTCAAAATGTTGGTTGGTAAATGAAGCATAAATACTGGTTTGTTCTTTAGTTGTAAAAGCATTTATTTCGCCACCAACATTGTCTAGTCTATTTAAAATGTGGTGTGATTTTCTTTTCTCAGTGCCTTTAAAAAGAGCATGTTCAATAAAGTGTGTAATACCGCTATTGTCCGTGGTCTCATCTCTAGATCCGGTATTAATAATAAAGCCACAATGTGCCACTTTACTTTTTGTGGGTTTGTGTATTATTCTAATACCGTTTTTAAGTTCTAAAAAATTATACTCCATTATTTACTATCAACCAAATTATTGGCAAATATAAGCTACTTCAATTTAACTTTGTGTTAATAACTACGTTAATAACTGATGTGTTGGGAGGTATCTTACCCTTCTTATTTGCTATACTTTAGCTTATCTTATTAGCTATAACTGTCATTTTTTTAACTATGAAAAAATATACTTCCATATTATTACTATCTATTTTTATTTCTGGATCATTGTTTTCGCAAAAACTTTCGAGTAAAGAAGAAAATAAACTCTTAGAGGCTGCAGAATACTATTATGAGGATGAGGAAAGTCAAAACTTACCTAAGGCCTTAAAATTATTTGAGAAGCTGTTAAAAAATAAACCATCCGATCCTTATTACAAATTAATGACAGGGATTTGTTATTCATACTTAAAACATGAAAAAGAAAAATCTTTAGAAATGTTGCTTGCTGTTAAATCAGAAAATGATGGGTTTGAAGAGGTTGATTTTTATCTTGGAAGAGCTTACGCGGTTAATAATAGATTTGATGAAGCGATTGCATCTTACGAAAAATATCTTACTGCTGAAGATTTAGAGGATGATAGAAAGGCTTTGGTTAGGCAAAATATTATTTACTGCGAAAATGCAAAAGTTTATTTGAAAGATACGGTTGATGTTGAAATTAACAATTTAGGGCCGCCAGTAAATTCAGAATATTCAGAATATGTGCCAGTTATTACGCCTGATGAATCGATGATGATTTTTACATACAGCGGAATAAAAAGTAAAGGTGGTTTGCTCGCTCCAACTGGTAAGTCAGATAGTGATGGGCGTTATTATGAAGATATTATGATTACGTATAAAGAAAATGGAGATTGGATTGAACCAGTAAGTATTGGAGATAATATTAATACCAATGGTCACAATGCAAGTATAGCACTTTCGGTAGATGGTAAAACGCTTTTTTTATATGAGCAAACAAAAGCTGATAGAGGAGATATTTATGTGAGTTACTTAAAAGGAGAAGAGTGGAGTAAGCCTGAAAGACTAAAAGGAGATATTAACTCTGATGCTTGGGAAGGGAGTGCAACTTTAACAAGTGATGGTAAAACAATATATTTTTCTAGTGAAAGAAAAGGTGGTTTTGGAGGTAGGGATTTGTATTCTGCTTCTTTACAACCTGATGGATCCTGGGGTGAAGTAACTAATTTAGGTCCAACAATAAATACTCGTTTTGATGATGATGCTCCTTTTATTCATCCAGATAGAAGAACTATGTATTTTAGCTCTAAAGGACATAATAGTATGGGGGATTATGATATTTTTTATACTTATTTAGCTGATGAAGGTTGGGATAAGCCGAAAAATGTAAAGCCACCAGTAAATACAATAGATGATGATAGATATTATGTGCTTTCTGCTGATGCTAAAACTGGCTATTATTCTACTTCAGGAAGAAGCGAATTGGGAACTCATGATATTTTTTCTGTAAGTCCTGGTCATTTTGGTGAGCGACCAGTTTTGGCTTTAGTGGTAGGAGTAATACAAGCGGGTAAAGATGTAAAGTCAGCAGACATATCTGTTACTAATAGCGAAAATGGAGAAAAAGAAGGTGATTACAAATCTAATGCAGCAACGGGTAAATATATGTTAGCATTAACACCAGGAAATAAATATAAAATTGCTATTGAGGTGGAGGGGTATGAAACAAAGATTGATTATATAGATATAGAGTCATTAGAATCTTATGTTGAAGTTGAACATGATTTTAATGTTTTACAAGATGAAATTGTTGGTATTTCTGATGAGTTAAATCCTTTACAAAGTAAAATAGACAACCAAATACTTCAATACAAAAAAGAAAATACGGCAGATGGGTATGATGAACTTATTTATGCTAAAATTATTAATGAAAAGGGAACAGTTAAAAATGCTGGAGTACAATATTTTTTAGATGCTGGCTGTATAGATGAGTCTTCCGCTGACGCTGAGATTACAGCAAAAATTAATACAATAATTTACCCTGATGGTACAACTAAAAAGATGATTGGCCCCTTTGAAACACTAAAGGAGTCTGAAGATGTTAAGCAGATGTTAATGTTAAAAGATACTGCTTGTAATAATTTACAAGTAAAAGTTGATGATAATGGAATTGAAAAATCTGTTAAACAATATTATATTAATGATTATACAAAAACAAACGTATCTAATACAAGTATTCATGATAAATTAACAGGTTCTGAGGTTGGGGCCGTTAGCAATAGCAGTGCTATAGATTTACAGGAGGTTACGGATGTTGATTTAGGTGATGAAAGCGTTGAAGCTGCTGAAGAGAAAAAAATAACTGGTTTAACTTTTAAGGTTGAAGTAGGTGCAGTAAAAGATACAAACGATTTTAAATTGGCTTATTTAAGTAAGTATGGTAAAATATCTTCCAAAATTTATCCGGATGGGTTAACAAGATATTCGTTTGGCTCATTTGCTACACTAAAAGAAGCTGAAGATTTTAAAGAAATGTTGGTAGAAAAAGAAGCTGAATCTAAGGATGCTTTTGTAACAGTTTTTGTTTTTGGTGCTGATAAAAAGGTGGATGATTTAAAAAACACTGTTCGTAAAGATTTAGGTATTCCTCTTAAAGAAAATGAAGTTGTTCCTGATGATTTAAAACCATGTAATTCGGCAATGATTGATTTTTCTAAATTTATAGATGAAGATCTTAATGATCCTGTTGTGTATGCTGGTTTAATGAAGCTTGGAGGTGACTTTTGTGCAAAAGGTTTAACCTTTAAAGTGCAAATTGGGGCCTACCGTTTTCCTAAAAATTATAAGTGGAATCATTTAATGAAATATGGAGAGCCAACTACTTCAGGTTATCCAGATGGAATTACAAGGTTTACACAAGGTACTTTTGATACAATGATAAAGGCAGAAGAGTTGAGGCAACAGATAATAAAATCAGGGCAGAAGGATGCATGGATTACACCATTCTATAACGGTAAAAGAATTCTCTTAGAAGAATTGATTAAAGTCAATTTTTACGGTAAGAGTGTCAACTAGAAAAGGGTCGCCTTCGGGCGGCTTTTTTTCATTTAGGTCCGCTTATTTTCTTTTCGGTATAAATTTTGATAAATTCGCTTTAAAATATATTTATGATGAAAAATAATATCCTTACAGTTTCTTTAGCACTGTGCTCAACTTTTTGCTTAGCTCAAGCTAATTTAGTACCTAATTCAACATTCGAAAAAATAGGTAAAAAAATTAAAACCAAAGGAGAAATTAAGGTGGCTGAGCCATGGGTTTCACCAACTTTGGCTCCTGCAGATTTGTATGTAGAAAGAGTGAAGAACTATTCTATTTCTGTTCCAGAAAATGCTTATGGAGAAGAAAAACCGATGGAAGGAACTGGCTATGCAGGTATAGTTGGCTATAGCTATAAAAATAAAGTGCCACGCACTTATTTACAAGTTAAATTATCAAAACAATTAGAAGCAGGTAAAGAGTATTGCGTTAAATACCATGTTAGTTTAGCAGATTTATCAAAATTTGCAACTAACCATTTAGCTGTTGCTATTACTAAAGGGGCGGTTACGGCTAATAACTCTGATGTGTTAAAATTTGAATCTTTTATAGAAAGTAAAAGACTTAAAGTTTATGAAACACAGTTTTATTGGACCCCGATATGTGGTGTGTTTAAAGCTAAAGGAGGGGAAGATTATTTAACAATAGGAAATTTTACAGCTGATGAGAAGTTGAAAATTGCTAAAGTTAAAAGACCTAGAGGTTTTACTAAGCCGCAAACTTACGATGCTTATTATTATGTAGATAATGTTTCTGTTATACCAGTAGAGCAGTCTAAAAAATGTGATTGTGATGTATTGCCAGGTATGGAGAATGCTGAGGTTGTGAAAAAAGATTTTAGTAGTGATAAATCAGTTAATGCTACAACGGTTAAAATTATTAACTCTGATGGTTCTACTGGTGGTGGTAGTGCTGAAGCTAAGGTTGTTGATGAAGGAAAGGTTGATGGAATGAAAATTATGTTTTCAAAAGGAAAGTTTAGTGCTGATGAATCTTCTGATAAAATGGATAAGATTGTAGTCTACTTAAAAGAAAACATTGATGAAAAAGTTAAAATTTCTGGTTACATAGATGCGTCTGAAAGCTCAATTGAAAAGTTGGCAGGAAAAAGAGTTGGTGCGGTTTATAAGTATATTATTTCTAAAGGAATAAAAAAGGATCGCGTAGAAAGAAGTATAGAGGGAGCTAATTCACCAATAGACAAAAAAGACCCTTTAAAAAATAGTAGAGTTGAGGTAGAGGTGTTGTCGATGTAAATTTTAAATATTTTGATAGATTAACCCATAAAGATAGATTCTTTATGGGTTTTTTATTGTCTAAACATGAAAAAAACATAGGGCTTGTTGATAAAAAAGTGTTTTTTTATGATGTACCCCCCTAATTTTAAATACTTTTGCTGAAAATATTTAAAATTTAACTCAAAAACTTATATAGTATGTCAACTTTTAGATTTAAAGCCTTAGAAGATGTTTTGGAAAGAAAACCAAAGCATGTTGAATTTCCTTCTGATAGAGCATCAAATTATTATGCAACCAATGTGTTTACACAAGAGGTAATGCGAGAGTACTTGCCAAATGAAGCATATAAGAGCGTAATGAGTTCTATTAATAAAGGTACTCGTTTAGATAGGGATATGGCTAATCAGGTAGCTTCTTCTATGAAAGATTGGGCATTAACAAAAGGGGTGTCGCATTATACACATTGGTTTCAGCCATTAACTGGGGCAACTGCCGAAAAACACGATTCTTTTTTTAGTCCAATAAGTGGAGGTAGAGCAATAGAGAAATTTGATGGCGATAATTTAGTGCAACAAGAGCCAGATGCATCTAGTTTTCCTAATGGAGGAATACGAAATACATTTGAAGCTAGAGGTTATACGGCTTGGGACCCAACATCACCTGCTTTTGTAATAGGTAAAACGTTGTGTATCCCTACAGTATTTATTGCCTACACTGGAGAGGCGTTAGATTTTAAGATTCCATTATTAAAAGCCTTGCATGCAGTAGATCAGTCTGCTACAGATGTTTGCCAATATTTTGATAAAAATGTTACAAAAGTATCTGCAAGTTTGGGGTGGGAGCAAGAATATTTTTTAATTGATAAAGCATTGTACAATGCTCGTCCAGATATTATGATGACAGGAAGAGCTTTGGTAGGGCATAATCCTGCAAAAGGACAACAATTAGATGATCATTATTTTGGTTCTATACCTGCAAGAGCTGAGGCTTTTATGAGAGAGTATGAAATAGAAGCCTTAAAATTAGGTATTCCAGTAACTACAAGGCATAACGAGGTAGCTCCAAATCAATTTGAGTGTGCTCCTATGTTTGAAGAGACTAATTTAGCAAACGATCATAACTTGTTGCTAATGGATTTGATGGAGAAAATTGCTCGTAAACATGATTTTAGAGTATTGTTACATGAGAAGCCATTTGGGTCATTAAATGGTTCAGGAAAACATAATAATTGGTCATTATCTACCAATACGGGCGTAAATTTATTAGCTCCAGGTAAAAACCCAAAAACGAATTTAAGGTTTTTAACTTTTTTAGTTAATACAGTAAAGGCAATTTATGATAATGCTGATATTTTAAGAGCAAGTATTGCATCGGCAGGAAATGATCACAGATTAGGTGCTAATGAAGCACCTCCTGCAATAATTTCAGTGTTTTTAGGTTCGCAATTAAGCGAGATGTTAGATAGACTTGAGAAAAATGTTAAGGCTGGTAAAATGACTCCAGAAGATAAGACGGAGTTAAAGTTGAGTATTGGTAAGATTCCACAAATAATGTTGGATAATACGGATAGAAACAGAACTTCTCCTTTTGCTTTTACGGGTAATAAGTTTGAGTTTAGAGCGGTTGGTTCAACTGCAAACTGTGCACATTCTATGACAGCTTTAAATGTAATTGTAGCAAAACAATTGCAAGAGTTTAAGAAGTCTGTAGATGTACGTATTGGGAAAGGACTAAAAAAAGATGAGGCAATTTTAAAAGAACTTCAAAAGTTAATTAAAGAGTCTAAAGCTATTCGATTTGAAGGGAATGGTTATGGAGAAGAGTGGGTTAAAGAGGCAGAAAAAAGAGGCTTGTCTAATTTGAAAGATACACCAAGTGCATTAAAAGTAATGGTTCAAAAAGAAACTAAAAAATTATTTGGAGACCTAGGTGTTTTATCAGAAATAGAACTAGATGCACGATACGAAATAGAATTAGAAAATTATATCTTAAAACTTCAGATAGAATCCAGAACATTGGGGGATATAGCTCAAAACCATATTATTCCTACAGCAATTAATTATCAAAATGTATTGATAGAAAATGTAAAAGGAATGACTGATATTTTTGGTAAAGAAGCAAAAAGTTTAGCAGCAACACAGTTACAGGTGCTTAAAGATATTTCTACGCATTTAAATGGCATAAAAGAAAAATCTGATGCCATGTTGTCTGAACGTAAAAAAGCAAATAAAATTGAAAGTTCAGAGGGTAAGGCTGAGGCTTATTGTAATAATGTTAAACCTTATTTTGATCAAGTAAAGTATCATTCAGATAAATTGGAAATTTTAATTGATGATGAATTGTGGCCATTGCCTAAATTAAGAGAACTATTATTTACAAGATAAACTTTTTTCAGAACAAGACAATTGAATTAAATCCCTTTCGAATACAATTTGAAAGGGATTTTTTGTGCAACTTACTTTGATTAGTTAAAAAGATGTTTTACTTTAGCGGCTATTCAAAAGGGAAACTAAACATTGATTATGAAAATATTTAGAATTATAGGTGTATTTGCTTTACTAGCAGCTTTATCTTTTACTGCAAATGCTCAAAAAAACTACAAGGTAGAAGCAGATGTAGCTTTTAGTGGTAGTAAGTATTACAAAGCAATTGAAATGTATAAGAAAGCTTATACTAAAGAAACCAAAAAAGAAGTAAAATCTCAAATTTTGTTTCAAATTGCAGAATGTTACCGTGGTAAAAATGATGGTAAGCAAGCTGCAGTATGGTACAGTAAAGCAGTTAAATCGAAGTATGAAGACCCTATTGCGTTGTACTACATTGCAGATATTTTAAAATCGCAAGGTAAATATGAAGAAGCAATAGTGCAGTACAATAAATATAAAGCTGCAAACCCTAGTGATAAAAGAGCTGATATGGGTGTTGAATCTTGTGAGCTGGCTAAGAAATGGCAAGAAGATCCGTCAAGAATTGTTGTAAACCCTATGCCTTTAATTAATTCTGAAGATTATGATTTCTCTCCAGTATTTGCAGATAAGAAAAACACAACACTTTATTTTACATCTATGCGACAAGGTGGTGCAGGTACCGAAGTGTCTGATGTTACGGGTATGAATTTTTCTGATATTTATCAAACAAAAAGAGATAAGAAAGGAAAGTGGAGTGAGCCTTCAGTTTTAAATGAAGCAGTAAATTCTCCTGCAAGTGAGGGGGCTTCATGTTTAAACAAAAAGAAAAATGTAATGTACTTTACAAGGTGTGGAGTTGAGGCAAAAGGTGTAATGGGATGTAGTTTGTTTTGGTCTAAAAAACAAGGAACTAAATGGGGTGAGCCAACTGTTATTCCTGTAACAGAAGATACTTTTAGAGTTGGTCATCCAGCAATTTCTCCAGATGATAAGGTGTTGGTTTTTGCATCTAATATGCCTGGAGGACAAGGTGGAAAAGATTTATGGTACATTACTTATGATAAAAAAGGAAAAACTTGGTCTAAGGCAATAAATTTAGGAGCAGAAATTAATACTCCTGGAGATGAAATGTATCCTTATATTAGAGAAAATGGAGAGCTTTATTTTTCTTCTAACGGACATAAAGGAATGGGAGGTTTAGATTTATTTAAAGCCTCTAGTACAGGAGCAAACCAATGGAGTGGAGTAGAAAATTTACAAGTACCTATGAACTCATCTTCAGATGATTTTGGAATTGTATTTGAAGGAGCAAAAGAAAAAGGATTCTTTACAACAGGAAGAGAAGGCGGTAAAGGTGGTGATGATATTTGGGAATTTTATTTGCCTCCAATGTTATTTCAATTAGATGGTATTGTTAAAGATGTTGAAACAGGAGCTCCTTTAGCTAATGCAAAAATTAAATTAATTGGTACTGATGGAAGTTCAGTATCTACTACAACGGATGAAAGTGGTAACTTCTTTTTTGCAGAAAACGGAAATGATAGATATGTTAATATTGAAACATCTTACTCTATTGTTGTAGAAAAAGAAAAATATTTAGTGGCTAAAGGTAAAGAAACAACTGTAGGTTTAGAAGGGTCAAAAAAGTTTTGGCACGAATATGCTTTACAACCTTTCCAAGATGTAGTTATTAAATTACCATTAATTGAATACAAAACTGCTAAATGGGATTTACAACCACAATACAAAGATTCTTTAAATTATCTTTATAATATTATGACAGAGAACCCTACATTAATTGTTCAGTTAAGATCTCATACAGATCATAGAGGTTCTACTCCATCTAATCAAAGATTGTCTCAAAAAAGAGCTCAATCTTGTGTGAATTATTTAGTAAAGGAAAAAGGAATTCATCCTGATAGAATTAAAGCTGTTGGTATGGGAGAAAATGAGCCAATTAAAGGAGCTGGTGGTGTTACATTAACAAAGTCTTACATTGATAAATTAAAATCAAAAGAAGAAAAAGATGCTGCGCTTCAGCGTAACAGACGTACCGACTTTAAAGTTATTGGGGATGACTTTGTACCTCCTTCTGCTACACCAGCAGAAACAAAATAGCTGATTAACATTAATTGAAAAACATCCTGCCCCGATAATTATCGGGATTCAGGATGTTTTTTTATAGCTATATTTTTTTCTATTTGAAGAGTTTGCTCCGTTTTTTTTCGGAAGGTAAAAATTAATTTAGTTTCCTTGTGTTTTAATTTATTGAGTGGGATTGTGGTAATAAATTTAAATTTCAAATCTGTATTAATGTTATTTGAGAGTATTAAATTTGTAAAAAAAATAAGAAGATGGAGAAGTCTGAAAGATACATGCAAAGAGGTGTTTCGGCCGATAAGGAAGATGTACACAATGCAATAAAAAATATTGATAAAGGTCTTTTTCCAAAGGCTTTTTGTAAAATTATTCCAGATTATTTAACTGGTGATGAAGATTATTGTGTGATTATGCACGCTGATGGAGCAGGAACAAAATCATCTTTAGCCTATGCTTATTGGAAAGAAACTGGAGATGTTTCAGTTTGGAAAGGGATAGCTCAGGATGCATTAATCATGAATATTGATGATTTATTGTGTGTTGGTGCTGTAGATAACATTTTACTTTCATCTACTATAGGACGAAACAAAAATTTAATTCCAGGTGAAGTACTAGCTGCTTTAATAAATGGAACTGAAGAGTTGTTAGAAGATTTAAAAAGCCAAGGAATAGGAATCCATTCTACAGGAGGAGAAACCGCTGATGTAGGAGATTTGGTAAGAACAATAATTGTAGATTCTACAGTAACTTGTCGTATGAAAAGAGCTGATGTGGTAGATAATGCTAATATTAGTGTTGGAGATGTTATTGTTGGATTAGAATCTTTTGGGCAAGCATCTTACGAAACTGAATATAACGGTGGGATGGGAAGCAATGGATTAACCTCTGCAAGACATGATGTTTTTAATAAATCGGTAGCAGAAAAATATCCACAAACTTTTGACCCAAGTGTGCCAAGTGATTTGGTTTATTCTGGAGGGTATAGTTTAACAGATGCTGTTGATGGAGCACCTTTAAATGCTGGAAAAATGGTGTTGTCACCAACAAGAACTTATGCACCAATCATCAAAAAAATATTAGATAACCATTTAGGAGATATTCATGGAATGGTTCATTGTAGTGGAGGGGCACAAACTAAAATTTTACATTTTGTAGATGATTTACAAATTGTAAAAGACAATATGTTTGATGTACCACCATTATTTAAAATGATACACGAACAATCTGGTACAGATTGGAAAGAAATGTACAAGGTATTTAATATGGGACATAGAATGGAAATTTATGTGCCTCAAGAAATTGCAGATGCTATTATAGCAATCTCAAAATCGTTTAATGTTGATGCTAAAATTGTTGGTAGAGTAGAAGCTAAAGGTAAAAAGCAGTTAACAATTAAAAGCGAATTCGGAGAATTTGTATATCACTAAAGTTTACGGCTAACAAATTGAAGACTTATAGAGACTTTAAACTTTACACTTTTAACTTTTTATAGATGAGTTTATTAAAGAAATTAGAACAAATTAGTATTCGTTACGATCAGGTTAGCGAGCAAATTGTAGATCCAGAAATTATTTCTGACATGACTCGTTATGTAAAAATTAATCGCGAGTACAAAGAGTTAGGAGAAATTGTTAAAGTTTACAACAGGTATAAAGATGTAATAGATAACATTGCTGCTAATAAAGAAATTATAGCTACAGAAACAGACAAAGAGTTTGTAGATATGGCTAAAATGGAGCTGGATGAGTTGCTGACTGAAAAAACTCAAATGGATGAGGAAGTTAAGATAATGCTGATTCCAAAAGATGAAGAAGATTCTAAAAATGTTATCATAGAAATTAGAGCAGGTACAGGAGGAGATGAAGCCGCAATTTTTGTGGGAGATTTATACCGAATGTACATTAAATGGTTAGAACGTAAAGGTTGGAAAACTGAAACAATGACCATGCAAGAAGGTACATCAGGAGGATTTAAAGAGGTTTCTTTTAGTGTTGAAGGAGAAAATGTTTATGGGGTTTTAAAGTTTGAATCTGGTGTACACCGTGTTCAAAGAGTTCCAAAAACAGAAACACAAGGTAGGGTGCACACTTCGGCAGTTACAGTAGCAGTTTTACCAGAGGCTGAAGATGTTGATGTTACCGTTAGAAAAGAAGACATTAGAAAAGATACTTACCGTGCTTCAGGTGCTGGTGGACAGCACGTAAATAAAACAGAATCTGCGGTTCGTTTAACACACATCCCTACAGGTGTTGTGGTTGAATGTCAGGATGGAAGATCACAAATAAAAAATTACGATAAAGCATTAAAAGTCTTAAAAACAAGATTGTACGAAGCAGAAGTAATTAAGAAAGAATTAGAAAGAGCTACAGAAAGAAAATCACAAGTTTCTACAGGAGATAGATCTGCAAAAATTAGAACATACAATTATCCACAAGGAAGAGTTACAGACCATAGAATTGGGTTGACTTTGTATAGTTTAGATAATATTATTGCAGGTGATATTGATGAAATAGTAGAAGGATTAAAAATTGCAGAAAACACAGAAAAATTAGCTGCAGGATTGGATAGTTAAACAATGCTAAAATGATTTAATGTGGTAATGAGTGAATAAAAAAGGTTTACTTTTCTAACATTAAAACATTCTATCATTCACTCATTACATTATGACAAAACAAGAATTAATAGACCAAATAAAAGGCAAGCAATCATTTTTGTGTGTTGGTTTAGATGCTGATATCAATAAAATACCGAAGCATTTATTAGATTTAGAAGACCCAATTTTCGAATTTAATAAGCAAATTATTGATGCAACAAAAGATTTGTGTGTTGCTTACAAGCCCAATACTGCTTTTTACGAAAGTTTAGGAGCTAAAGGTTGGGAAAGTTTAGAAAAAACAATCGCTTATATTCCGAAAGATATTTTTACCATTGCGGATGCCAAAAGAGGCGATATTGGCAACACTTCTAAAATGTATGCCAATGCTTTTTTAAACACCTTAAATTTCGATTCTGTTACTGTTGCACCTTACATGGGAAGCGATTCTGTAATGCCATTTTTAGAGTTTAAAGAAAAATGGGTAATTCTTTTAGCCTTAACATCAAACAAAGGAGCTGACGATTTTCAGTTTTTTAATAATGGTGAGGAGCAGTTGTTTGAAAAAGTGTTAAAACAATCTAAAAACTGGGGAACCGACAAAAACTTAATGTATGTTGTTGGAGCAACACGTCCAGAAATGTTTACAGAAATAAGAGCTCTTGTTCCAGATAGTTTTTTACTAGTGCCAGGTGTTGGAGCACAAGGAGGTTCTTTATCTGAAGTGTGTAAATACGGAATGAATAAAGATTGCGGACTCTTAATTAATTCTTCAAGAGGAATTATTTATGCAGGTAATGATGAAGGTTTTGCTGTAGCAGCAAGAAATTCGGCCTTGCAAATTCAAAAAGAAATGGCTATCTTGTTGGAAGAATTCTTAGGGTAAGGCATCAATTTTTTATTTGTTCTCAATTTCTATTAACTGAAAAAAATGCGATAGAGAAATATCGTGAAAGCTTGTTAACTTGAATTCAAATAAAACTATTTTGATTTGAAAAAGGTAATTTATATAACATTCTTTTTATTTTTAAATTCATTTGGAGCTAAAGCTCAACAATATATTCCTTTTCCTGAAAATAATGCATTGTGGACTGTTCAGTATGAATCTGAATCTTGTAATGGTGATTATAGTGAATATCAATATCAAATTACAGGAGATACAACTATTAATAATTTAACATATCATAAGTTGAGAGCTTTTGGTGATTTTATTTGTGGATGGCCTTTAATTTATGGAGCTTTTAGAAATGATACGATTAATAAAAAAGTGTATTTTTTACATTCGGACAGTATTACAGAATCTATATTTTATGATTTTAATTTAGTACAAGGTGATACAATTAAAGGATATTTAGAAGAAATAAGTAACACAGTATTAGGCTATAATAATGTTTGTATTATTGATTCTGTTGATTCTGTTTTGATTAATGGAGCATATCGAAATAGATGGAATTACCATTCAGTTTCTTCTTTATATGATTTTAATAATTCAAATAATCCTTCCTATATTGAAGGTGTTGGTAATACATTTGGATTGTTTGAGGGGTTACAAAATTTTATTAATCTTAGAACAGAATTAATTTGTCACTCAAAAAATGGAACATTACTATTTGGAACTTCTCAATGTGCTCCTCTAAATATTGATACTTATGATGAATATACACCTTTAATATACCCTAACCCTTCGGGTGGTATTTTTAAAATAAAATTAAAAGATTCTGAAATATTAAGTGTTGAAGTGTATAATGTATCTGGTCAATTGGTATTAAAACAAGAAGCTATAGGCAATCAACAGGTTGATATTAGTAACCAATCAACAGGCTTGTATTTTCTTAAAATAATTACCGAAAACGAAGCAATTACCACTCAAATAATAAATAGATAGGCTTTCTGTTTTATTTATTAAATTTGTTATTCACTTTAAATTATTATACATGGGACCAATATTAGTTTTTAAAATTTTAGCAGGAGCTTTTGGAGTTCTTTTTACTTTAGGTTTATTTTTTATCGTTAAGCAAAAAACGGCTGTGGTAATTGAGCGTTTAGGTAAATTTAATAGAATTGCGAGTTCAGGGTTTAATTTAAAAATTCCTATTATAGATAAAAAAGCAGGTACTGTTAATTTAAGAGTAATGGAACTACCTGTAGAAGTTGAAACAAAAACAAAAGATGATGTTTTTGTTCGAATGATAGTTTCGGTACAATATTATGTGGTAGAAAGTAATGAAGGAATTAGACAATCATTTTATAGGTTTGATAATCCTGCTCGTCAAATTCAATCTTATGTGTTCGATTCTATTCGTTCTGAAGTACCAAATATGTTATTAGATGATGTGTTTAGTGAAAAAGATAAAATTGCAAAAGCTGTACAAACAGAACTTTCTGAAACTATTGAAGAATATGGATATGCTATTGTAAAAGCGTTAATTACAGATATTGATCCGGATGCAAAAGTAAAACATGCTATGAATGAAATTAATGCTGCAAAAAGAATGAAAGAAGCAGCTAAAGAATATGCTGAAGCAGATAAAATTAAAGTGGTGGCAGCAGCCGAAGCAGAAGCTCAAAGTAAAAAATTACAAGGACAAGGTATTGCAGATCAGAGAATTGCCATTGCAAACGGTTTAAAACAATCTGTAGAAGAAGTAAGGGGAGCAATGGAAGATGGAGTTACCGGACATCAAGTAATGAATATGTTATTTATGACCCAGCATTATGATACCATTAGTCGTTTAGCAGAAGATGGTGTAAACACTATTTTTATGCCTTACTCACCAAGTAGTGTGGGCG
>JBMYXB010000017.1:0-28014 GCA_049608005.1 Vicingaceae bacterium | reverse complement strand
TTACACTCAAGATTATTAGAAAGAGCTGCAAAAGTTATTAATGTTGATAGCATTGCTCAAGAAATGAACGATTTACCAGAATCTTTAAAAGGAATGGTAAAAGGTGGAGGTTCTTTAACAGCTTTACCAATTATTGAAACACAAGCAGGTGATGTTTCTGCATATATTCCGACTAACGTAATTTCTATTACTGATGGTCAGATTTTCTTAGATGGTGATTTATTTAACCAAGGTGTAAGACCAGCAATTAACGTAGGTATTTCTGTATCGCGTGTTGGTGGTAACGCTCAAATTAAATCTATGAAAAAAGTATCTGGTACACTTAAGTTAGACCAGGCACAATATAGAGAATTAGAAGCTTTTGCTAAATTTGGTTCTGATTTAGATGCTGCTACAATGGCAGTAATTGAAAAAGGTAAACGTAACGTAGAAATCCTTAAACAAGGACAAAACGTACCATTACCAGTAGAACAACAAGTAGCAATTATTTATTTAGGAACTAAAGGTTTATTAAATGATGTGCCGGTTAAAAAGGTTAGAGAATTTCAAACTGAATTTTTAAGCTTTATGACTGCAAAACATGCAGATGCTTTAACTTCTTTAAAAAATGGTAAATTGGATGAAGCTACAATCTCTACAATAGAGAAAGTTGCTTCTGAATTAACTGCTAAGTACAAAAACTAAGTTATAAAGTAAAAAGTTAAAAAGTTAAAAGTCTATCTTTTAGCTTTTTCAACTTTAACAACTTTCAAACTCATTTGAATGGCTAATTTAAAAGAAATACGTAACAGAATAACCTCTATTTCATCTACGATGCAAATTACATCGGCAATGAAAATGGTTTCTGCTGCAAAATTACGTAAGGCACAAAATGCGGTAACGCAAATGCGTCCTTATGCTAATAAATTACAAGAAATCTTATCTAATGTTAGTTCTACTTTAGATAGTAGCGAAGGTATTTACTCTGAAGAACGTGAAATAAGAAACGTTTTAATTGTAAGCATTACTTCTAACAGAGGACTTTGTGGTGGTTTTAACAGTAATGTTATTAAAACAGCTAAACGTTTAGCTGAAACGGAATACAAAAACTACAATACAACAGTTCTTTCTATCGGAAAAAAGAGCTCTGATGCTTTTAAAAGCACTAAATTGGGTATAAAAGGAACTTTATTACCAAGACATGCTGAAAAAATTTGGGATGATTTAACTTTTGAAAACTCTTCTGAAATTGCTGAAACTTTAATGAACCAATTTACAGAAAAGCATCAAGATAAAATTGTATTAGTTTACAATCAATTTAAAAATGCTGCTGTACAAATTGTACAAGAAGAACAGTTTTTACCCGTTCTTCCTCCAGTAGTTGAAGAAGGTGATTCTAGTAATTCTGCAGATTATATTTTTGAGCCAAGCAAAGAGTTTATTGTTGAAGAATTAATTCCTAAATCTTTAAAAACACAATTATTTAAAGCATTATTAGATTCTATGGCATCTGAACATGGTGCTCGTATGACAGCAATGCATAAAGCAACTGATAACGCTAAAGATTTACAAGATGATCTTAAATTAGTTTACAATAAAGCAAGACAAGCATCTATTACTAATGAAATATTAGAAATTGTTGCTGGAGCTGAAGCTTTAGGTTAGCCAATATCAACTAACAATATTTAAAAGGAGTTCTGAAAAGAGCTCCTTTTTTTTGTGATAAATTATTATCATAATATCGATTAACCATTTTAAAACTATCTTAAATTAATTCTTTTGCTTTATAATGATAGAAAGATCTAATGAATAAATATACCCTTAAGCTCTCAGAACTCAACAAGAGCATTCATTTCGGTTCTTTTATCCTATATTTGAAGATGTAAACATACAGTGCAAATAAAGGGCTTATGTGCTTTATTTGGTTGTTAAGCTTCATTAAAATATGAAAAGAAAAAACAAAATACTAACTGGACTTTTAATAGCCCCGATATTCCTAATCCTGTTTTTATATCTTGGCTGGTCTTTAGCCCCTGGAAGTTATGCTCGAGCAGAAATCTATGAGTTAGATATTCCTGAAAAGACTCTTATCAAATTAATAGAGGACTTTAAAAATGATAACCCAACTTTAGATTTAACTGAAAGAGTTAGAATTCCTAATGGCCAAGAGTTTTATATGGAAGAAGGTAGACAGGATAGCTCAGATCATTGGTATTCAATATATTTCTATTATCCCGATAAGAATCAAATTGTTAAAACTTGGACACGTCCAAAGACAAAAAACTCAACGAGTTTTGCATTTGTTGGTCTAAATGACGGTTTAACTCTTGGAAATTGGAAAGATGTAAATGAAAGTTTTTTTTGGTGGAAAAATACACCAATGAAAGATGAATTTGAAAAAAAGATACTTGATGGTATCATTAAAAGAATAAAATAACAAATGGCAACAACCTGTCATATTGCATTTAGGTCGCGAGCAGTTTTAACTTTTTGACAACTAAGCAAGTTAGAGCCATTCATTTTGTAGGTGGTTATCTAAGAGTTTTGCAAGTTGTTCCCGATTGCTATCGGGACTTGCTTCGGACATCGAACTATGCAGTTACTTGATTGTTAACCGCAGCTTGAAATTTCTACAAAATTTCATTAGTTTAGTAATGATTAATAAACTGTTTAAAACGCAACATACAGCTGTCTTTACAAAACATTCCATTCGAATCCCTATCGCATCAAATAGAATCATATCGTATCAAAAAATATCGTATTACTAACGTATATTTACGAATCTTAACGTATCATTCCATATATTTGTAAAATGGAAAATAATGTATACACATTCCAACTTAGCATAAATTGGAAGTTACTCTCTTTAATTAGTTCTATCGACAGATTTGATGCAACTTGGACTACTATCGAGCAGAGAGAAGGACAAACTTTAAAACAGTTAAAATCAATTGCTACAGTCAAAAGTGTTGGTGCTTCTACAAGAATTGAGGGTTCAAAGATGAGTAATAAAGAAGTTGAAGTACTACTTGAAAATATTGATATAACAAAAATTGAAGATAGAGACTCTCAAGAAGTAATTGGTTATTTCAAAACCTTAGACTTAATATCCGAATCATACAACGACATCAGAATAAGTGAAAATAGCATCAAAAATTTACACAATATTCTAATGGATTATAACGAAAAAGATAAATGGCATAAAGGAAATTACAAACAACATAGTAATGCTGTTGAAGCTACTCATCCTGATGGGACTAAACAAATAATATTTCAGACAACAGAATCAGGATACCCAACAGAAGATGCTATGAGAAATTTAATTGATTGGTATGCAAATGACAACGAAACTCATCCCCTTGTAAAGTGTGCTATTTTTGCTTATGATTTTGTAAGCATTCATCCTTTTCAAGATGGGAATGGTCGTTTAAGCAGACTTATTTCGTCACTTTTACTACTACAAACTGGATATAAATGGATTCAATATGTAAGTTTTGAACACGAAATAGAAAGTAGAAAAGATGAATATTATAGAGTATTACAAAACTGCCAAGCAAATCGGCCTAATGAGAATGTAGATGAATGGATTAATTTCTTTTTTAATTCATTAAAAAATATTCAATTAAAACTATCCGAAAAATTAAAAATCCAAGGGGTTGAGACAAGCCTCACACCAAAGGAAAAGAGTGTTGTAAGTTTTATTGGAAATTATCCCGGATGTAAATCTGGAGATATCGCTAAGAAATTAGGAATCCCTAGCCCAACAGTTAAAAGGATTTTACCTAAATTAATTCAACTAAATCTTATTAACAAATATGGAGTTGGACCAGGAACTAATTACACAATAAAATAACGTTTTGTAACAGTCTTTATATAATATGCTTTGTTGCGAGCTTTTTAGCTTTATGAAACTTGCGGAAGTTGTGCCATAATTTTTACTAGTGCTTTTAAATAACAAATTAGCGAGCTGTCTCGATAGCTATCGGGGCTCGCTTTGTAACTTGACAAGGTTTTCACTATTAAGTTGGTGCGTTAACGAACGATTCCTTACAAAAATTATTACTTTTAACTTAACTTAACTTAACTTAAAACCTAAAGCACAACCAACACTGGCCGTTGGCAAACAGAGAATAAATGGAAATAAAAATATTTGGAATAATAGCTCCAATGCTTATAAACTTCATTCTTCTTTTTAACAGAAAGAAAAAATGGGCTTTAAGTAAATATCGTTGGTATTTCGTTTTAAGTCTTTCTATACTTGGTGTTTTTATTTACATCTTGACAAATGATGAATCACTTGACGGAAGAACAAAATTAGCAATTTGGGGTCTGCTGACTCCTCTAATTTTTACTCTAATTAATGTCGCCTTTAGAAACTACAGTAAACAATTACATAATAGAGATTTATATCTATGGTTAAGAGACTCTAATGATATTGACGATTCAAAATTAAGTGGCGGTAAGCATGTGAAAGGAAGTGATAGAATTTTATCAATGATATTATTATTTACGGTAATATTCCTCCCATTAATAATTTTAGTTTTTAAATGAACCTAACTAATACGGTTTAAGAAAGGAGTTAAAAGAATAGAATAACGATTTGCCAACAAAACCTATACGTAATGCGTATTTTCTGCAAAACGAAAGGTCTGTGCAATTAATGAAGTTCGCCAATACTTTAATTTAGCTTACCTTGTTTTTATTTTATTAATTTGGTGTTCGTGAACTTACGTTTGGTATTTAAAGTGAATAAATTAAAATACTTTGGTTAAGAGCAAGCCTTCAATTTATTGCTTTCTTTTGCTCTTAATTAAACATTAAGTCTAATTTTTAAAACATACTAAATAAAAAAAAGATTATTATGATAAAACATTTTATAAAAATAGTAACTGTAACCAGTTTAGTCCTTACTTCTTGTAAAAACGACAAAAAGAACAACATTAATAAGAAGGAAAACACTACCGAAAAAGAGATCCAAAAGAATTTTAAAATGTTAGACATACCATTCTCTATTGCGAAAAATTACTTTGTAAAAAATGATGTAGAAAATATAGATAATCCTAAAATTG
The DNA here is from genome assembly GCA_049608005.1 of Vicingaceae bacterium. Lineage (GTDB taxonomy): Bacteria > Bacteroidota > Bacteroidia > Flavobacteriales_E > Vicingaceae. The sequence goes on along the minus strand of JBMYXB010000017.1, from coordinate 22,966 downwards.
AAACAGCTGAAAAATTTAATGCAGTTTTTGGAATGACAACAACTATGGATGAAGATGGAAAGCCAACTGAAATAGATTTCTCTAAGCAATATATAATAGCTATAATAAAACCCGAAACAGATTTAAGCACAGCTATAGAGCCTAAAAGTTTACAAAGAAATGAAAAAGGAGAAATTGTTTTAACCTATAAATGTATAACCGAAAAAAAACAATCTTACACTACATGTCCAAATTTTGCAATTATTGTAGATAAATCCGAAAATGGAAATATATTGTTGAACGAAATTAAATAAACAAGTTAAAAACTACCTCAACGTATATCTCACACCAAAAAAGATTCTAATTCCTTGAAATGTGGCATAAACATAAGAAGGATCAAAAGTATAACCATTTGGGTTATCTGGTGAATTAACATTTTTATCAAAAGGATCGTTCGCTCTTAAAATAGAATTATCAGGGGGCGTAAAATTTAAGATGTTTTTTATCCCACCATAAATTTCCCAATTCTTTTTAAAGGTTTTAGTCAATTGTATGTTTTGAATGCTGTACCAATCAGAATATTCAGATCTAATATCATTTTCTACCAAAGGTAACTTCATTGGTCCGTATAAATTTCCGCTATAATCAATTTTAATTTTTGGCTTTTTAAACTCATAAGAAACACTGTAAGTTCCTGATACATTTTCGGTTAACAATTGTTTTTCTTTTTTCAAATCACCATTTTCATCTTCATTCATTTCAAAAACATCAATAAATGTAGCACCTATTTTTATGTTTAATGGAATAGAAAAGTTAATATTTAAATCGAAACTTGCTCCTTGCGAAACTGCATAACCATCAATGTTTTCATAAATAATTTGTTGCGCATTAGTTTCGTAATCTGGCGTAATTTTATTGGTAAAATAGGTGTAAAATACACTCGCATCAAAATTGATAAATCCAAATTTGGTATTGATAAACCGTTGGTAATTTAAGTTAGCATTGTAAGATGTTTCTGGATTTAAATCTCCTCTAATTACAACATCTCTTGCTCCAGTTGTAGCCGCATGATCTTCGGTAAATAAGTTAACCACTCTATAACCTGTACCCGTACTTAAACGAATGGTATTGTTATCGTTTGGCGACCATTTGTAATTAAACCTTGGCGTAAATATATTTCCATGTCTATTATCATAATCATATCTAGCTCCTAATAACACCTTATGCTTTTCGTGTAACGAAATTGCATCTTGCACAAAAAAGCCTGGCAAATAAGCTAAATCAGCTTTATTTTGAGGGTTTAAACTATCAGCAGTTTGTGTTGCCGGAGTATTGTCATCATAATGATTAAAACGGTAAGCAGCACCCACCAAAATATCGTGTACATCAATTTTTTTATCCCAATACAATTGTCCGAATGCAATTTTCTGAATAGCGTTGTAAGGAGTGTTTCCATAAACAGAATTTTGATCGTGGTTAGAATAAGAAAAACTTGCCATAACACGCTCTTTAAAAGGTAATTGGTACTTTCCTATTACCTCATATCTGCTCGTATAAATAGACTCTCCATAAATACTATCTCCCCCTCTAAATTCTGGAGTCCATTGCATTTCTCCTCCCCATCTATCTTCATAAATATACCTTAACGCCATAGAAAATTCTCTGCTTTCTTTTCGTTTAAAGCTCCACTTATTAAAAACAGAAATCCTATCCTGTAAAGTTAAATCAGTAAAATTATCGCCATTATTATCAATCGGATTAGAGTAATTAAAATAGCTTACGCCTAACGAAGAAGTCAATTTTTCGGAAGGTTTAAACATCACACCAACATCAGCATTTACCTCACCCCAAGTTGTTCCAAAAACATCTAAACTCAATTTAGGTGTTGCTGATGGCGATTTTGTAATTACATTAATTAAGCCTCCAACAGCTTCCGAACCAAACAAAGTAGATGCAGGTCCTTTTACCACTTCCATTTGCCCTATCATACTATTTGGTATTCCATTTAACCCATAAACGGTAGATAAACCACCAACAATTGGCATTCCATCAATCGTTATCATTGTGTATGGTCCTTCCATTCCGTTAATGTGTACATCACCAGTATTACAAACACTACAGTTTACTTGCGGACGAACTCCATTAACAATTTGTAAGGCTTCAAACAAAGCAGGTGTTGGGTTTTTCTTAAAATAAGCGGGTTTATAAACTTTAATAGGCACTGCAGATTCTCTAATAGAAACCTCTTTTAAAGTTCCGGTAACCACAAACTCATCTAACTGTGCTGATGTTTTTTCCATTACTACGTTTACAAAAGAAGATTTATGAGCTATAACTACTACTGTTTCTTTGTAATTTTTAAACCCTACACTAGAAATTTGTATCGTGTATTTTCCAGCAGGAATCTCATCTAAAGAATATTTTCCGTTAACATCTGCTGCCACTCCAAAAGAAGTGCCCATCAAACCAACATTAGCAAAAGGAACTGGCTCTTTTCCATTTTTTACTACACCCTTTACACTTCCGTTTTGCGAAAAACAAAAGAATGGCACCAACATCAATAATAAAATATATTTTTTCATTCCTCCTTATTTAGAATCATTATAAATAATGGTGCAAATCTAATTGACATTCAATCATAAAACCAATACCGCAAATCAGGTATTTTAATTTTCGACAAATCTAATTATTATTTTTAGGTTAATCTAAAAATATATTTACATCAATAAGTTTTTATTTTTTAATTTCGCTAAAACTTTAACGCTTAATGAACTCTTTTACTGAAGAAAATTATTTAAAAGCAATTTTTAAATTAAGTCAAAAAACAGACCAAGGAATATCCACAAATGCCATTGCCGAATCCTTAGAAACAAAGGCTTCTTCTGTTACTGATATGATTAAAAAATTATCAGAAAAAAAACTGGTAAATTATAAAAAATATCAAGGTGTAAACCTTACTAAAAAGGGTAAAGACATTGCTGTATCCATTATCAGAAACCACCGTTTATGGGAAGTTTTTTTAGTAGATAAACTCAACTTTAAATGGGATGAAGTGCACGATTTAGCTGAAGATTTAGAGCATATTAATTCTAAAAAACTAACCGACCAATTGGATGCGTTTTTAGAATACCCAAAATACGATCCGCACGGAGATCCTATCCCAGATAAAGACGGAAACATAAACAGACATCAAGACATTACTTTAGCAGATTTAAAATTAAACGAGCAAGGAATTGTAGTTGGCGTTAAAGAACATTCTAAAAGTTATTTAAACTATTTAGAAGCCATTAATTTGGTTTTAGGAACTACAATAAAAGTAAAAGAAATTGTTGATTTTGATAGATCTATGAGTGTTACTGTAAACCAGAAAGAATCCGTAAACATATCAAATCAAGCAAGTAAAAATTTAATTATTAAAAAATTATAATGGAACAATTAATAGCATTTATAAAAAGTATAAATAGCCCAGTAGAACAAGCATTATACGCATCATTATTTACTTGGGGATTAACTGCTTTAGGAGCAGCTTTTGTATTCTTTTTTAAATCGATAAACCGAGCCGTTTTTGATGGCATGTTAGGCTTTACTGGAGGTGTAATGGTGGCAGCTAGTTTTTGGTCATTATTAAGCCCTGCCATTGAAATGAGCGAAGGCGAAGGTTTTGTAAAAGTGATACCGGCAGCACTTGGTTTTTTAGGCGGAGCTTTAATGCTTTACGGTTTAGACAAAGTAATGCCCCATCTACACATTAATTTTAAACAAGAAGAAGCCGAGGGTGTTAAAACAGATTGGCACCGCTCTACCCTTTTAGTATTGGCAATTACCTTACACAACATCCCTGAAGGATTAGCAATTGGGGTTTTATTTGGTGGTGCTGCAGTTGGTTTTGAAGGAGCAACTTTAGGCGGAGCAATAGCTTTAGCAATTGGTATCGGAATACAAAATTTTCCTGAAGGAATGGCAGTTTCTATGCCTTTAAGAAGACAAGGCTTAAGCCGTTGGAAAAGTTTTAATTATGGGCAACTTTCTGCCATTGTAGAACCCGTTGCAGCCTGTTTAGGTGCTTGGGCAGTTATGACTTTCCAACCCATTTTACCTTATGCCTTAGCATTTGCCGCTGGAGCAATGATTTTTGTAGTAGTTGAAGAAGTAATTCCTGAAACGCAAAGAGATAAATTTACCGATATTGCCGTGCTCGGTTTTATTGGTGGTTTTATTGTTATGATGACTTTAGATGTAGCTTTAGGTTAATTTTTTGGGCGTTTTAACGGGCTATTCATTTAATCTTTTTTTTAAACCCTCTTTATTCCTTTCAGGATTTTTGTCTAAAAAAAAGGATACCATTCCTATCCCTAACGCAATTCATTTACCATCCTACTCCTTTCCTGCGAAGGCAGGAATCCAGACACAGTAAATTACTCAAATACTTAATTTCCCTAAAAGGGGTTTAGTTTTTGGTTAATCCTTAATTTAGCAATGTGAGTAACAACATCAACATAAAAAACAAAAAAGCCAAATTCGAATACGAATTTTTAGAAAAATTTACTGCCGGATTACAACTCTACGGAACAGAAATAAAATCCATTAGAGCAGGAAAAGCCAGTATTATTGAAGGTTATTGCTATGTAAAAGACAACGAAGTTTTTATAAAAAACATGTACATTGCTGAGTATGAACAAGGCTCTTACAACAACCACGAACCTCGCAGAGATAGAAAACTTTTGTTAAACAGAAACGAAATAGATAAGCTCATCAAAAAGAAAAAAGATGTTGGACTAACTATAGTTCCGATAAGTCTTTTTATTAATGGAAAAGGCTACGCCAAATTAGATATTGCCTTGGCAAAAGGTAAAAAACTACACGACAAACGTCATGATTTAAAAGCCAAAGATGACAAGCGTAGCATGGATAGAGCAATGAAAATTTAATGGCTAAAAATATTCAAATATTATTTTTATTCTTACTCATCAACTTAACAGTTTTTGCTCAATTAGATGGTGCTGATCGTAAAAATAAATGGGCTGAAGATAATATTTTTTTAGATGGAGAAGTAACAGATTATTATTCTGGAGAACCAATTGCTGGAGCTACCATAACTGCTTCTGCTGAGGGTAAAACAGTAAGAGGAACATCTGACGGGAAAGGAGGCTATAAATTAGTAATGGAATATGATAAAATCTATACTATCACTTTTTCTAAATCAGGTTTTACTAGTAAAAAAATAACTATGAACACTAATGGTGTTCCAGATTTAAAAAGGCAAAAAGTACCTGATATGGGAGCTGAAATAACCATGTTTAAACCCAACGATTGCATCAAATCAGAAATGTTAGACGCACCAATTGGCCGTGCAAAATATTTTGCTAAAAAAAATATTATGGATTGGGATATGGATTATTCTATGGACAAATTAGCTGCATTAAACAAAATGCTTGATGATTGTGCTGATGCTACAGAAGCAGCAGAAGAGGAAGAAAAACAAAAAGAAAAGGAATACAACAAAGCAATGGAGTTAGCAGATAAGGCTTTATCTAAAGAAAATTGGGATGATGCAGTTGCAAATTACAAAAAAGCTATTTCAATATTTAATGACAGACCCGAACCAAAAAACAAACTCAAACTAATTGAAACAGAACTAAACAAAAAAGCCGAAGCAGAAAAACAACGCGCAGAAGAACAAGCTCGTGCAGAAGCAGAAGCTGCAGCTAAAGCAGAAGCTGAGGAAGCAGCTAAAAAAGCCAAAGAAGAAAGATTAGCGAAAGAAAAAGCTGAAAAAGAAGCTTTAATTAAAGCGGAAGAAGAAGCTAAAGAAATAGCTAAAGCGGAAGCTGCTGCAAAAAAAGCAGAAGAAGAAAGGTTAGCTAAAGAGAAAGCAGAAGCATTAGCTGCAGAAAAAGAAAAAGCAGAAGAACAAGCCAAGGCTGAGGCTCTTGCAGCAGCTAAAAAAGCTGAAGAAGAAAAAATAGCAAAAGAAAAAGCAGAAAAAGAAAAGGCAGAAAAAGAAGCTTTAGCTAAGGCAAAACAAGAAAAATTACAGCTTGCTGAAAAAGCAAAGCAAGAAGCTTTAGCTAAAGAAGCTGCTTTATCAAAAAACGCTGCTAAAAGAGATGCTGAAGCAAAAAAAATTGCCGAAGAAAAAGCTAAACAAAAAGAAAAAGAAGCTCTTACAAAAGCTAAAGAAGCTGAAAAAGCAAAAATTTTAGCCAACCAAAAAGCTGCAAAAAATAAAGCTGAACAAGAAAAAGCAGAAGCTAAAAAATTAGTAGCCCAACAAAAAGCAGAAAAAGAAAGAAAAGCAAAAGAAGTAGCAGCTCAATTAGCTAAAAAAGCAGAAGATGAAAGAGCCGCTAACCAAGTAGAATTGCAAGAAAAAATTAAAGAAGAAATTACAGCACAAGAAAAAGCAAAAAAAGCTGAACCAAAAATTAATGATGATGCTAATAAAGCTCAAATTATTACAGAAAAAAACACATCATCCTCAATAACTTTTAAAAAATCAACAACTAAAAAATCAAAAAAGAGAAATAAAACGCGCCATTTATATCAAAAACCAAATAAGAAAAATAAAGGCAAAGGGCCGCACCTAATAAAAAGAGTTGTTTTTTAAAATAACTTTAACCTCCTCAATTTGCAATTCACTCTGCACAACTTGTAAGTACTCATAATGAACAATAAATCTAAAATTGGTTTTAAAGAATTTATAGCCCTTATGGCTACTCTTATTGCTTTAACAGCACTATCAATAGATGCAATGCTACCTGCATTAACATTTATTGGTGCAGATTTAGGAGTAGTTGAGCCAAACGACAACCAGCTTGTTATTTCAATTTTATTTTTAGGACTTGCAATTGGGCAGTTATTTTACGGTCCTTTATCCGACAATATTGGAAGAAAACCAGCCCTATATCTTGGGTTAATTATTTTTGGTATAGGATGTATTGTTTCTATAATAGCATCAAACTTAACAGTTATGCTATTGGGTAGGTGTTTGCAAGGTTTAGGATTATCTGGTCCAAGAGTGGTAAGTGTTGCCATTATCAGAGATTTATATAAAGGCGATAGAATGGCACAAGTAATGTCGTTTGTAATGGCTGTATTTATTGCTGTACCAGCTCTAGCACCTGCTTTAGGTCAAGGTATTTTATTTATTGCCAGTTGGAGATATATATTTTTAGCTTTGCTTACACTTGGTGCAGTTGCCTTTGTTTGGTTTTATATTAGGCAAGAAGAAACACTTAGCGTAGCAAATAAAAAAACGTTTTCTTTTAAACACTTAAAATTTGCTTTAAAAGAGATTTGCAGCATAAGATCTACCATATTTTACACCTTAGCTGCGGGTTTTATTTCTAGTGCTTTTGTTGGCTTTTTAAATTCATCTCAGCAAGTGTTTCAAATACAATTTAATTTAGGTGAAAAATTTCCTATTTATTTTGCTGCTATTGCTCTTAGTGTAGGTTTAGCCTCTTTTGTTAATGGTAAGTTAGTTATGAAATTTGGTATGCAAAAAATGGTAAAAACAGCTTCAATATCTATTATTACTATCTCTTTTGTGTTTTTTATTTTAATAAACACACTCATTAACACTCCATCTTTAACTGTTTTTATGATGTATTTACTCACAACAGTATTTTTTGTTGGTATTCTTTTCGGAAATTTAAACTCTATGGCTATGGAGCCTTTAGGGCACATGGCTGGTTTAGGTGCAGCAATTGTAGGATCTGTTTCTACTTTTATATCTGTACCTTTTGGCACTTATATTGGCATGCAATATAATGGCACTGTACAACCTTTAGTTTTTGGATTTTTATTTTTTGGAATACTTACTACCTTAACTATTTTTTTAGCCAAAGGTAAAACAAATTAGAATTTAAGCAGCCTCTTCTTTAAACCAATTTATTGCAGTTTCTAAATTGTTAAAAGATTTAGTCTCAAATTTTTGAACAAGAATTTTAAGCATAAGCATTGTTAAAATATGGGCCATAGAACTATTATAAACCAATGCTACTTTCCAATCAAATTGGGTTGGAGCAGTACCAAAGTAATCTCTCGCCTCCTTACTCATACCCAACAAACCAACCATAGAGCTTAAAAATAATTTTTTCTCTCCTGGCACATTTGCTGCCACCTCATTAACTGCTATATGAATTTCTTCTGCCTCTTGTAAAGATAAACTTTTAGTTAATTTATAATCTTGCCAAATTATATCATCAGCATCTACCCACACCTTACTACTGTTTAATTCTATTGCATAAGTTTGTACCATAAGCTAACAAACATACAAAAAAATACTTGAAACAACCAGTGTTTTAAAGGAATTTAAACTTGTAACTTACCATTTTATAGATTTAAAAAATTCTTACTAAAAAAATAAGCCTGCACCTTTTCTAAATGAGTTTCAATTTAAATTATCAATAAAATTCTTTTAAATCACTTTTTTGGATAGGATAAGCATTTAAAGTGCCTATAGCTTTTGCTATTATAACATTGTTTTGATTTCTAATTTCTCCAGAAGCATGGATGATACGGCTTCCTTTTTTATCCACAATACCTACGCCAGTTAAAACATCATTTAAAAATGCAGGATTAAGAAAATTAATTTTAAACTCTACTGTAGAAATTATTTTGTTATCATTGGCTACAACACTTAAAGCTGCAACACCAATAACAGCATCCATCATAGCCGAAATCATACCACCATGAATAGCAGTTGGAGTTGCCAAATGTTTTGGTAACACTTTCATTTCGTAAGAAATTTTCCCCGATTCAATAATGGTCAATTTTAAATCATTATCCGCACCAAACCGATTAAACTTATTGTATATATCAATGAGCTTTTGCAAAACTTACAACTTTTTTACAGAACCAGCTCCACTTACATTTTCTTTAATTTTAGGATTACCTTTATACTGCACACTTCCTGCACCAGAAACATTTACATTAAGTGTCTGTTTAGCAAAAACAATTGCACTTCCAGCCCCAGAAATATCTACAGTTGTATTTTTTGTATTTAGTTTTTTTGCATCAAGATCTCCTGCTCCAGAAATTTCAATCTCAAAGTTATTCGCACTTCCAGATAAAGTTGTTTCGCTTGCACCACTCATCTCCATAAATAAATTCTTTACATCAAGTTTTAAGTCAATATCAGCTGCTCCACTAACTTCAATTTCTAATTTTTCAGTTTCATACACCCCTTTATTAGCTAATTCAATTGCTCCAGAAACATCAATATCATTTAAATTAACCGTAGTAATGTATAACTTCAAAACTTTAGCATTACCAATAGGCTCTGTACTTGAAATAAATAAAGTATTATTATTCACCTTAGTTTCTATAATTTCTAACAGATTTTCATCTACTTCTATCTCTAAACTAGCTTCTTTTCCTTGATTAAGAATTACTTCAAACCTGCCAGAAATATCTATTTTACTAAAGGCAGCAACATTTCTTTTTTCATGAGCTACATTTCCATTACCGTCAATTGTATTTATACAAGAATTTAATGTGATTGCTATAAGTATTCCTAAAAATATTTGTTTAATTTGCATAAGATAAGTTTTAAATTCAAATATAAGAATTCTAACCTTGTTTAAAGAATTATTTTTTCACCTAACATAAACTTAAAAATCTAAGACTATGACTATTTTTAAATTAATTAAAACAACATTTTTTTTTAGTGTTATTGCATTATTATTTGCATGTAATACAGATGAATTAGAAAATAAAATTGCTGAATTAGAAGCTGAAAAGTTAGAAGCAAATAGTCAATTAAATGGTAAAGAAGAATTGATTGTAGATTTTATTGGTTCTTTAAATGAAATAGAAGAAAATCTTGCAACAATAAAAGAACGTGAAAACTTGATTACTACAACATTTGATAAAGGTAATTTAGAATTAAACAAGAGTTCTAAAGATCAAATATTGGGCGATATAGATTTGATTAACAATCTATTATTGGAAAATAGAGAGAAAATGGCAGCCTTAAATTCTAAGCTTAAAAAATCTGAAAAAGAATCTAACATAAAAATAAAAGAGTTAGAAACAATGGTGAAGAGCTTGACATTAAGAATGCAACAAAAAGACAGTGAAATTGCAGAATTGCATTCACAATTAGCTGAGGCAAATAAACAATTAACGGTTTTGTTTGAAGAATACAATCATAGAATAGAAGAGTTAGGAGATAAAGAGGAAGAATTAAATACTGCTTATTATTGTTATGGATCTAAAAAAGAATTGCAAACACAAGGAATAATATCTAAAAAGGGTGGTTTTATTGGCATTGGAAAAACTGCAAAATTATCTGATGATTTTAATAAAGATTATTTCACTAAGATAAATATTACATTAATTACTGAAATTGATTTAATGAGTGATAAAGTAAAAATTATTACCAACCACCCATCAGATTCATATAAAATTGAAGGAGAAGAGGATGCAAAAAAATTAATTATAGTTGATGCAAAATCTTTTTGGTCGGCATCTAAATATTTAGTAATGGTTGTTGGGTAAAACAACAAATTTTATTCAAAAAGCAACCTTAATTGTACATCCATCGTTTAAAGTACGTAAAATGAAAACAAAAAATTATATTAAGATGAATCCAGTAACAAGATGTTCTTGTTTACTGCTGGGTAAATTATGATGTAATTGTTAAAATAATTAATGTTTAAAACCCAGTTCTATATTTCAGAACTGGGTTTTTTTATTGCTAAAAAAAAATGAAAATAAATATTTTTAAAACATATCGTAATTCTTTTAAAGGATTATCTGTACAAGTATGGTGGCTATCGCTAATTACGCTAATTAATAGGGCAGGAACAATGGTAATTCCATTTTTATCATTGTATCTTACTAAAGATTTAGGATTTAGTTTAAGTAAAGTAGGATGGGTTATGTCTGCTTTTGGATTAGGATCGGTTTGTGGATCATGGCTTGGGGGTAAATTAACCAACAAGTTTGGTTTTTACAAAGTAATGTTCTGGAGTTTACTTGTTTCTGGATTAATGTTTATTGCACTACAGTACCTTACAAGTTTTAGTGTTTTATGTATCGGAATATTTTTATTAATGCTAGTTGCAGATACTTTTCGTCCGGCCTTATTTGTTGCAGTAGCAGCATATTGTAAACCAGAAAACAGAACGCGTTCAATTACTCTCATTCGTTTAGCAATTAACCTTGGCTTCTCTTTCGGCCCAGCTGCTGGTGGTTTAATCATTTTTGCATTAAATTATTCAGGGTTATTTTGGGTTGATGGCATTACTTGTATTGCTGCCGCAATATTGTTTGTTTATTTATTAAGTGAGCATAAAAAAGGAAATGAAATACAAAAAAATAATACGATAAGAGAAAAAAAATCACCTTACAAGGATAAAGCATACTTAGTTTTTTTAGGTGCTATTTTATTAATAGGCTTTACTTTTTTACAATATTTTTCTACAATTCCTTTGTACTACAAAGAAGTTCATCTTTTATCAGAAAAAGAAATAGGCTGGTTAATGTCGTTAAATGGAATATTAATATTTTTAATAGAAATGCCATTGGTGGCTTTTTTCGAACACGAAAGGTTTTCTAAATACCGCATACTTGTTATTAGCACCTTGCTTTTTGCTATTAGTTTTTTCATCTTAAATATTAGTAATTGGTATGGAATATTAATTGCTGGGATGCTTATAATGTCGGTAGCAGAAATGCTAAATTTTCCGTTTTTAAATTCTTTTGCGATGGATAGAGCTGAAGAAAATAATAACCAGGGAGAATATATGGCTTTATTTACTATGACTTTTTCTATTTCTCATATTTTCGCTCATAATGCAGGGATGCAATTGATTGATAATTATAGTTATGAGCTTACTTGGTATATAATGGGTATTTTATTGGTTTTATCTATACTCCTATTATTTTGGTTAAAACTTATTCTTAAAAAAGAAAAAGAATTTAAAAACTGATAAGGGGTAATTGCTTTAAAAATTAAATTGTATAAGAAATCTATTTAGTTTTCTGCTTCAGGATTTTTACGCCATGTAGTACATCTTACCTCTAAATCACAAAGATTAGAGGAGTTACGACTAAGTAAGTATGCTTCTATTTGCGCATTTTCTTCTAAGCGAGTGTTTTCACCACCGCAACCTTCGTTAGTAAATAATGATATACCTGTTTTCACATTAATTACTTCGCACTTTTTACATTGGTTAGGAAGAACAGCACTATTAAAAATACTTGCACAAGAACTGAAACAAATAGCAAAAATAAATGGAAGTATGTATTTTTTATTCATTAAACTAAAATACTATTTTTTTTTATTTGTACATTTAAGCAATAAATTAAAATTTTATGAAAAGAATTAAGCTTTTACTACCACTTTCTGTATTTTTTATTCTCTTTTGTTCGGCTATCAAACCTACTTCAACACTAGAAAAAATAAGCTCTTTAGAAGTTAAAGGGTACATTTTTAATAATGATGAAAAAGTAAATGGAGCTCTTGTAAAATTATACCAAAAAAATAAGCTAATTAATCAAACAAATTCTAAGAAAGGAAAATTTAGTTTCACCCTATTAAGTGGCGCACGATACACAATTGAAGTTATAAAATTTGGCTCTGTAACTGAAATAATACAAGTATCTACAGTTGAAAAAACACAATTTGTTGGTAAATACCTTTACGAGTTTAGAATTGATTTAATGAATGTTAGCAGATTTGAGAATGTAGATATGTCTTTACTAGATTTTCCTACGGCAATAATAAAATACGACAAAAATGAAGGAGAATATTTACATGATGCCCAATATAGTATTCAGCTTAAAGCAGATTTAAAAGCTTTAGAAAATAAAGCTAAATAACATGACTATCACTTCAATACTTATTGAATCTTAATAATAAATTTTTTTCCAACTAGGCAGTTTAAATTTTTTTAAGTCGCTTAAAAAATAACTTTAGGATAGAATTCACGCTATCCAACCCTATATTTTATCTATTTTTTATCTTTCAGCAATTAAAATCATTTAACTTTACATTATGAGTCAAGAAACGATTTTTATAGATGTAACTTTACCTCTTTCATTACCCAATTTATTTACCTATCGTTTACCAGCAGAGCTAAATAATAACATTCAAATTGGGCAACGAGCAGTTGTTCCTTTTGGTAAAAGCGGTAAATTATACTCGGCTCTTGTAAAAAAAATACACCACACCCCTCCTACCGAATATCAAGCAAAATATGTAGAATCTTTATTAGATGATAAAGCAATTGTTAACCAAAAACAACTTAAACATTGGGATTGGATTGCTAATTATTACATTGCAAATCCTGGCGATATTTATAATGCGGCTTTGCCTGGTGCTTTAAAATTAGCTAGTGAAACCAAAATTTTAATTAATACCGAATTTGAGGGTGATGCTGTTACTGATTTAACAGATAAAGAATATCAAATTTACGAAGCTTTAGAAATTCGTAACACTTTAAACCTCCAAGAAATTTCTGAAATATTAAACCTTAAAAACGTTCATCAAGTAGTCAAAACTTTAATTGAAAAAAAGGCTATTATTGTTGAAGAAGATTTAAAAAGCAAATATAAAGTAAAACTCATACCCTTTGTTAAATTAACTGAATATGCAGATATTGAAAAAAATTTAGAACAAATATTTAATGATATAGGAAGAGCTAAAAAACAGATTGAAGCCTTAATGACTTTTATTAAACTATCTGACAGGTATAAAGAGCAACAAAAAGAAGTTAAAAAAACTGATTTACAAAAAGCTGCAAATGTTTCTTCTACAGTGATAAATGAATTAATTAAAAAAAATATTTTTAAAATTTATGAAATTGCTGTTGATCGTATTAGCAGCTACAATAAAAAACTTATTGGCGACAAAACCCTAAACCAACATCAAGAAAAAGCTATTTTAGAAGTTAAAGAACAATTTAAAACTAAAGATGTTGTTTTGCTCCATGGTGTTACCTCTTCTGGTAAAACAGAGCTGTACATCAAACTCATACAAGAAGCCATTGCTAAAGGTAAACAAGTTTTGTATTTGTTGCCCGAAATTGCGTTAACCACTCAGTTAATTGTGCGTTTACAAAAAGTTTTTGGTGATGTAATTGGGGTGTATCACTCTAAATTTAATGAGAATGAGCGTGTAGAAGTTTGGAACAAAGTGCTAGAATTTGAGCAAACAAAATCTTCTAAATTTCAAATTGTTATGGGTGCTCGTTCTGCTATGTTTTTACCATTTAGCAACTTAGGATTAATTATTATTGATGAGGAGCACGAAAACAGCTTTAAACAGTATCAACCTGCTCCAAGATACAATGCCAGAGATGCATCTATTGTCTTAGCAAATATCCATAAAGCAAAAGTACTTATGGGGTCTGCTACTCCTGCTGTAGAAACTTACTGGAATGCAACACAAGGAAAATATGGATTAGTAGAAATGACTAAAAGACACGGTGGCGTTCAAATGCCAGAAGTACTGTGTGCAGACATTAAAGAAGCTACCCGAAAAAAGAAAATGAAATCGCATTTTTCTCCATTATTAATGGGACTAATGGAAGAAGCTTTTAAAAATAAAGAACAAGTTATTTTGTTCCAAAATCGTAGAGGTTACGCTCCATTTTTATTATGTGAAGAATGTGCCCATGTTCCTGAATGCAGAAACTGTGATGTATCCTTAACCTATCATAAACACAGCAACCAGTTAAAATGCCATTACTGCGGAGCCAACAAAAAAATGCCCGCCACTTGTGGAAAATGTGGTAGCCCAAGAGTTACATTAAAAGGTTTTGGAACTGAGCAAATTGAAGAAGAATTAGCCATTTATTTCCCGAAAATAAAAATTGACCGAATGGATGCTGATACTACACGTGCTAAAAATGCTTACCATCGTATAATTACCGATTTTGAAAATGGAAATATTGACGTATTAGTTGGTACTCAAATGGTTACCAAAGGATTAGATTTTGATAATGTTTCGGTTGTTGGTATTTTAAATGCAGATAACATGCTCAATTTCCCTGATTTTAGAGCTTTTGAACGGTCCTACCAATTAATGAGCCAAGTAAGTGGACGAGCAGGAAGAAAAACCAAAAGAGGCAAAGTATTAATTCAAACTTACGAACCCTATCATCCAATTATCCGACAAGTAATTGAACACGATTATATGGGAATGTACAAAGATGAAATTGCACAACGTAAAAAATTTAAATATCCACCCTATCAACGTTTAGTGCATTTTACCCTAAAACATAGAAATAGTAATGTGTTAAATGAAGGTGCTAGAGAGTTTGTTTTAGCCCTAAAAGCTCAATTTGGCGAAAGGGTTTTAGGTCCAGATTTTCCGGTAGTTGCTCGAATAAAAAACCAATACATTAAAAATGCAATGCTTAAAGTAGAGCGTAAAATTTCAGTAAAAAAAACCCGCCAATTGGTAATGGAAGTTAAAAATAATTTTGAAGCTTTTAGCGAATATAAAAGTGTAAAAATTACTATTGATGTTGACCCAATGTAAACTACAGCTTTTTTTTTATCCTAAACTAGCCCCTTTCAATCCTATTCTTCCCCAGTTTTTGCTTTAGCAAACAATAAGTATATTCTTCTTTAATTATGCTTTTTCCACTCTTAACTATCCCCTTGAGGGGATTACCAGAATGTCCTTCCATTGCAATTCTTTGCAAATGATTTTTTGCTGTATCTTCTTTAATACCAGCACAACCAAAAGTTAAATCTGTTACACCATCTATTTCATTAAAAAAAGCAGCCGAAACACCATCATCGGTAAACGGAAAAGAAAAAACGCTATAATTTAAATTAAACGTTGATTTAATAAAATCTAAACTCTCTTTTGTTTGAAAAATTTGTTCCTCCAAACTCAACTCTTTATACAACGGATGGTTTTTACTATGTGCCCCAAAAGTAAAACCATCTCCTATCAATTCAGTTATTTGTTCAGTGGTTAAATAAGGTTGTTCATTTTTAAGAAACTTATTAAAATCAGTATCAACTTCATTTGCTAAACCATCTAAAACATCAACTTCCGAATATGTTAACCTCAATAATTCATCATTTTGTAATTCTTCAAAAAGAATACTCGCCTTAAAACGAAAAAACAAATCCTTATTATCAATAAAATCTGAATTTAAAAACACAGTTGCATGTACTCCCTTCTCTTTCAAAATTGGAGCAACAACTGTATAAAACTCCCTTAAACCATCATCAAAAGTTAAATGAAAACAATTTTTGGGAATAGGTTTAGCCGATTTATTTATTTCAATAAGCTCTTGTAACGAAATAGATTGGTAATGTTTTAATAAAAAATCCAAATCATTTTTAAATTCCTCCACCCCTCTTGGTTCATACAAGTTTTTAATATGAATCGGATTCTCATCCGAAACAGCATGGTAAAAAGGTAACAAAACACGGTGCGAAGACTTATTAATTAAGTACTTCATATCATATAAAGAAGCTCCAATTTTAGCAATATTTTTTATTAAACCTTTAATCATTACGCCATAAAAGTAGCTTTAAATATTAAAAACTACTTTAAACTATTTTTATTTTATATTTTTGGAGGCTATAAAATTATAACAGCCGTTTAAAACTCTAATTAGTTAAACTTTTTAACTTTAGACTTTTAAACTTTGAACTTGTTTATTATGAGAGAAATTCAATTTAGAGAAGCTTTAAACGAAGCAATGTGCGAAGAAATGAGAAAGGATGATACTATCGTTCTTTTGGGTGAAGAAGTTGCTGAATATAACGGTGCTTACAAAGTAAGTAAAGGTATGTTAGATGAGTTTGGTGCTAAAAGAGTCATTGATACTCCAATTGCAGAAAATGGATTTTCAGGAATTGCTGTTGGTGCTGCAATGAATGGTATGCGACCAATTGTTGAATACATGACTTGGAACTTCTCATTAGTTTCTATCGATCAAATTATAAATAACGCTGCTAAAATGTATAATATGTCTGGCGGACAATTAAACATTCCTATTGTATTTAGAGGTGGAACTGGTGCTGCAGGTCAATTAGGAGCAACACACTCTCAAGATTTTTCTAACTGGTATGCTAACTGCCCAGGGTTAAAGGTGGTTCAACCATCAAACCCTAGAGATGCCAAAGGTTTATTAAAAGCTGCTATTAGAGATAACGATCCAGTATTAGTAATGGAATCTGAGCAAATGTATGGAGATAAAGGTTTAGTACCTGATGGAGAATATATTGTTCCAATTGGTGTTGCTGATGTTGTAAAACAAGGAACAGATGTTACTATCGTTAGCTTTGGTAAAATGATGAAAATTGTTAATGCTGCCGCTGAAGAATTGACTAAAGAAGGTATTAATGCCGAAGTAATCGATTTAAGAAGTCTAAGACCGATTGATTACGATACCATTATTAACTCTGTTAAGAAAACAAACAGAATGGTTTTTGTTGAAGAATCATGGCCTTTAGGATCATTTTCAACAGAATTAACCTTTAAAGTACAACAAAATGCATTTGATTATTTAGATGCTCCAGTTGCTAGAGTTACCGGAGCTGATGTACCAATGAGTTTTTCAGTTCCTTTAATTGAGGCTTACATGCCCAATGTAGATAAAGTACTAAAAGCTGTTAAACAAGTAATGTATAGATAAACATCCAAACAAAAACATATTAAAGAGCCAAAATGAATTATTCGTTTTGGCTTTTTCTTTTGGGCGTTTAAACGGGTTATCCGCTGTATCTTTTTTATTTTTCAATCTTAACATGTTTTTATAATAGCTATCAACATAAACCTGTCAGGATTTCTTTAAAGAGTTCTTAAAAAAATAAAAAAGGATGCCACTCCTACCCCTAACGCAAAACATTCATCACTAAATACTTTTATAATACTATCAAACCTAAAAGGTTTGTACCCAGTAACAACATAAACCTTTGAGGTTTTATTATAACAACCGATTGGCTTTCCCGAGTAACAACCATATTGTATACATCAAAATAAACTTAAAAAGCTCCAATGTTTTAATCCTAGTAAAATCATTCTTAAATACACATTTACATTTTTTCAACCCTGGATTCCCGTTTTCACGGGAAACGAAAGATAAAAAACAACGTAACAACATAAATCTTTGTGATCTTACTTTAAACAAATATTTTTTTCACTTCCTACTTCCTACTTCAAGCCCTTAATTTTCAGCACTCCACCTCAATTAATTGCCAATCATTCTTCATTCTTAACTTAATTTCCTATTTTTGCCGACCTTAAATTTAAATTAAAAAATCAATATAATAATATAGTATGGAAGCAATGATGATTTATGTGCCAATAGTTATGGCAGTATTAGGCCTTATTTACATGTGGGTAAAAAAAGGTTGGGTAATGAAACAAGATGCAGGTGATGGTAAAATGAAAGAAATTTCTGACCACATTTATGAAGGGGCATTAGCTTTCTTAAAAGCAGAATACAAATTATTAACAATGTTTGTTATTGGAGCTAGTATTGTTTTAGCTGGTGTAGCATTCGTTGTACCTAGTACACATTACCTTATTATTCCTGCATTTATAATTGGAGCAGTAT
Source organism: Vicingaceae bacterium (assembly GCA_049608005.1). GTDB lineage: Bacteria > Bacteroidota > Bacteroidia > Flavobacteriales_E > Vicingaceae. The sequence continues at coordinate 4,442 of JBMYXB010000017.1, read as the reverse complement.
TTTCTGCTTTAGCAGGAAACATGGGAATGAAAATTGCAACAAAAACTAATGTAAGAACTACAGAAGCTGCAAAAACAAGTTTACCAAACGCATTAAAAGTTTCTTTTGGTGGTGGTACTGTTATGGGATTAGGAGTTGCAGGTTTAGCTGTTTTAGGTTTAACCTTATTCTTTATCATCTTTTTCCAATTGTTTATGGATGGTCAATGGACCAATACTGTTGATATGACAATGGTATTAGAAACATTAGCTGGTTTCTCTTTAGGAGCTGAGTCTATTGCATTATTTGCAAGAGTTGGTGGAGGTATTTATACTAAAGCTGCTGATGTTGGTGCTGATTTAGTTGGTAAAGTTGAAGCTGGAATTCCTGAGGATGATCCTCGTAATCCAGCTACTATTGCTGATAATGTTGGTGATAATGTTGGTGATGTTGCCGGAATGGGAGCTGATTTATTCGGATCTTATGTTGCTACAGTATTAGCTGCTATGGTTTTAGGTAACTATATTATTGAAGATATGGGAGGAGCAATTCAAGATGCTTTTGGCGGAATTGGACCAATCTTATTACCAATGGCAATTGCTGGTGTTGGTATTATTATTTCTTTGATAGGAACAATGTTGGTTAAAATTTCATCTAACGATGCTAAAGAGGCTGATGTACAAAAAGCATTAAACATCGGGAACTGGGCATCAATTGCTCTAGTTGCTGCTGCTTGTTTCGGATTAGTAACTTGGATGTTACCAGAAACAATGCAAATGAACTTTTTTGGTGAAGGAACTCAAGACATCTCTTCAATGAGAGTTTTTTATGCTTGTTTAGTTGGTTTAGTTGTTGGTGCAGCTATTTCATCTTTCACAGAGTATTACACAGGATTAGGTAAAAAACCTATTTTAAAAATTGTACAACAATCATCTACGGGTGCAGGAACAAACATTATTGCTGGTTTAGCTACGGGTATGATTTCTACATTCTCTTCAGTATTATTATTTGCTGCTGCTATTTGGGCATCTTATGCATTTGCTGGATTTTACGGAGTTGCTTTAGCTGCTTCTGCAATGATGGCTACTACAGCTATGCAATTAGCTATTGATGCTTTTGGACCAATTGCTGATAATGCAGGAGGTATTGCTGAAATGAGTGAACAAGAGCCTATCGTTAGAGAAAGAACAGATATTTTAGATGCTGTTGGTAATACAACTGCTGCAACAGGTAAAGGTTTTGCTATTGCTTCTGCTGCACTTACATCTTTAGCCTTATTTGCTGCTTACGTAACATTTACAGGAATTGATGGAATTAACATCTTTAAAGCTCCAGTATTAGCAATGCTATTTGTTGGTGGTATGGTGCCTGTTGTGTTCTCTGCATTAGCAATGAATGCTGTTGGTAAAGCTGCAATGGAAATGGTTTATGAAGTTAGACGTCAGTTTAAAGCTATTCCAGGAATTATGGAAGGATCAGGAAAACCTGATTACGCTAAATGTGTAGATATATCTACTAAAGCATCTTTAAAGGAAATGATGTTACCAGGAATATTAACTATTGGTTTCCCTATTATAGTTGTTTTAATTGGTAAACTAGTTTATACTGATAACAATATGTTAGTAGCAGAAATGTTGGGTGGATATATGGCTGGTGTTACCGTTTCTGGTGTGCTTTGGGCAATCTTCCAAAACAATGCTGGTGGAGCTTGGGATAATGCAAAGAAATCTTTTGAAGCTGGTGTTGAAATTAATGGAGAAATGACTTACAAAGGTTCTGAAGCACACAAAGCTGCAGTAACTGGAGATACAGTTGGTGATCCTTTTAAAGATACCTCTGGTCCATCAATGAATATCTTAATTAAATTAACATGTTTAATTGGTTTAGTAATTGCCCCTATTTTAGGCGGACATACAGATGAGGCACATGCTGAAGAAACAGAAGGTGTAATTGAAGAAGTAATTACAGAAGAAACTACTACTCCAATAGCTGATTTAAACGAATTAGAAGGTGAATGGATTTTAGATGGCTCTCATACTTATGTTGATTTTTCTATTCGTCACTTATTAGCAACTTCTAAAGGAAGCTTCCAAAAAGTAACTGGTTCTTTAAATATTTCAGAAGAAGCAAAATCGTTAAACATTGAAATTGACGTAAACTCTGTTAACACAAACAACGAAAAACGAGATAAGCACTTACTAAGTGATGAAATGTTTGATTCAGCTCAGTTTCCTACAATTACTTTCTCATCTAAAAACATTGAGAAAAATGAATCTAACTACATTGCAAAAGGTCAATTAACAATGATGGGCGTTACTAAAGATGTTGAATTAACTTTTGACTACTTTGGAAAACAAGATACCCCTTGGGGATTCCCTTCTGCTGCCTTTGCTGGTAAAATTGTTATTAATAAAAATGATTATGGCTTAACTTATGGAGGAGCTATTTTAGGTGATGATGTTACAATTGATTTTGCAGTTGAAATGAATCCACCTATGCCAAAAGAACCTACAGAATAACAAAATAATATACGCTAATATTAAAAAAGGTTTTCAACTATGAAAACCTTTTTTATTTACCAAAACTTTTGTATCAAGCTAATATTATTAATCTGAGTTCGATATAAGAACTCAGGTTATAAGGCTGATTTAATATAAGAGCTAGTACAGTAAATTACTATTGATAATAGCTGCAAATTAAATTTCTGAAAATATTACATAAGTAAATAAGTATCTATGTAGCAAAAAAATATAAATTAATATAAATTAAAGTAGTTGTTATAAAATTCTAGCGTTTTAACCTTTAATATTTAATCAGCAAAAAGTTTAGCCTATCATTATTGCAACTATTATAACCTGAGTTCGATATAAGATTTATTGTTAAGATTCAATAAATATGTGAGGTTCGACTTATAATTTTATAGAACTAGCTCGCTAATTCTATAAAATTTAAGGAAGAAAGTTGCGTATTTAGTGGATTTTAACTTAAACAAAGTTAAATATGGTTGATGTTATTGATTTAAAACCCCAATAACCCATTAATAACGATGTAATTATAAGTTTTTCTTTACCAGTTCTTATATCGAATTCAGGTTTATAACAACAATTAATAAAATCGTCCAATTAGCTAAAAACAAAGCCACAAGCTTAAAAAAACGAAATATTTCACCTTTTTAATTGTTAAATAACTGTTATTTTTTTACCGATAACAACACAAAATAATACAAAAAAACGCTCAAAACAACCATTAAATAAGGGTGCTCAGGGTTATTAACACCCTGTTAAGAACAATTAACAACTGTTAACAAAAAGAAAAATAATTTGGTAGATTTAAAATAAATGTAGTATGTTTGCCCCGAACTAAGAATTTAAAATAATTTAATAATTTAAAAGTTTAACTAAAACAATTTGTAATGAAAAGAAAAGTATTATTTGTAGCTTCTTTATTTTTAGCTACTGCGACATTCGCACAGGACGGTTTAACGTCAAAAAAAGGTGAAGCTTACTTACCAGAAGCTGGTGATTGGTCTATCGGTTTTAACGCTACAGACTTAACTGCTTATGCAGGTAACTTATTTAATGGTGGAAACAACAATGGTGGTTTACAATCAGGTGGATGGATGAGCGGTACTGTTGGTCAAGAAATCAGATTTAAAATGTTTAAAGACGAAAAGACTGCTTATAGATTAAGAGCAAGAATCGGATTTGGATCTTCTTCTTCTGATCAAGTAGGTTTAACTTACGATCATGATGCTGATGCTACTACAGAAAACCAAGATTACATCATCAATACTAAAACATCTGATGGATTTAGCTTAGTATTAGGTGCTGGTTTAGAAAAAAGAAGAGGAAACACTAGAATTCAAGGTTATTATGGAGGAGAAGTATTTTTCGGAATGTTAGGTGGTGGTACTACTAAAACTGACGATGGAAGTGTTCTTAATGATAACTACAATGGTGGTTTTACTACTGAAGGTACTGCTAGAACTACAGAAGTTAAAAACGGAAACACTATGTTAGTAGGTTTACAAGGATTCATTGGTGTTGAATGGTTTTTCGCTCCAAAAGTATCTTTAGGTGCTGAATACACTTGGGGATTAAGTTTCAGAAATAACGGAGAAAGTGAAACAACTAAAGAATACTGGGGAACTACTTTTGGTTCTACTGCTGATGATTCTTTAATTGAATTTACTGATGCTACTAACGGAGCTAACGGTTCTTTCTCTTTAGATACTGGACACAACGCTATGTTAAATTTACAATTCCACTTTTAAGAACTAGTTCTTAAAAAGAAAAGTATAAAATTAAAACCCTCTATCTTAGATAGAGGGTTTTTTTTGTTTAACACTCACATGCGAAAGTAGGTGTCTAGTCACAGCATCTTGCTCTACACAACAACTACTTCCCTGCGAAGGCAGGGATCCAGTCGCAGTAGCTTACTCAATACAAGTAATTCCTCACCTG